>CAIXAY010000537.1 GCA_903917505.1 uncultured beta proteobacterium
CCGAGCATCAGCATGATGAGGCTGAGCAGTCCGGGCAGCAGGCCCGGGATCGTGTACGGGTTGATATGCTGTTCTTCAAGCCGGTCCATGCGCACCGACGCGATCAGGATGGCCGCGCCCAGCACCATCCAGCCGACCCCACCTTCGAGGTCGGAACGGGCGATGCGATGCTGTTCGTCGTCCGGCAAAACGGCGGCCGGAGAAGTGTCGGTTGGGCTGGGCTGTGTCATGAGGGACCTGCGCATGGATAGGCTATGGGGCTACGCGGACGTTAATACTGCCGAAACGACCGTAGTCGGCGACGGCGGATTGTCCCGGTGAGAGCGGCTGCGAAAGGGTGATGCTTCCCAGCGTGGCGACCTGTCCGGCGACAAGCCCCAGTCCGCGATTCGACAGCGCATTGGCGAGCCAAACCATGACGCCGAATGGATCGTTTCGCTCTGCGCGAGGAGTCAAGGGCTGGCTGGCGCCGCCGTCGATGCGCAAGTCGACCGTAATGTCGAGCAGGGAGAGATCCCGCCAGTCGTCGAATCGCGCCCCCATGACCAGGCCGCCCTGCATCCCGTTGTCGGCAATATAGATGGGAGCGTCATCCGGCGAATGGCTGGCTCCCCTGATCCGCGTGGCGGTAATTTCGAGGCAGGTGATCAGCCGACAAGCCTCGGCAACTTCGTCGCCCGTGTAGGGGTTCGCCCTTGCCGGCAGATCGCGCAGCAGTTCGAAGCCAAGTTCGCATTCGACGCGCGGGGCAGCAAATGCCGGTTGCGGCAGGATCGCCGGCGTGACAAACAGGCGCGGGGCGAGGATGCGGCCGACCAGTGCGCCAAGGCCTCCGGCGACTTTCCATCCCGCGACGGGCAGGCCGATGCGCCGGATCATCGCATCCTGGACTGCGGTCGCCTCGGCGGAATCGCGCGGACGCAGGCCCGCGGGCAAGGGGTCGATGACCCGGCCGGCTAGCCACGCCTCGGCCAGCAGGTCCGCGATCTCGGTTATTCTGTCATTCGTCATGGCGTTTCTTTCCTCTGCGGGTTTAGAGGCGGCTGATGGTCAACGCGCCATCGAGGTTGAGGACCGAGCCCGTGGCGAAAGCCAGCTTGCCTTGCGCCAGAGCGCGAACGGCGGCGGCGATGTCCGTCGTTTCGCCCCAGCGTTTGGCCGGCACCAGGCCGCCTTCGATGAGCGCGTCGTATTTTGCGGCGACGCCGGCCGTCAGGTCGGTGCGGATGATCCCCGGGCGCACTTCGAAGACCGATATTCCTTCGTTCGCCAACCGCACGGCGAAGCCGCTGACCGCCATCGACAAGGCGGCCTTCGAGATGCAGTATTCGATCCGATTGAGCGAGACCATCTCGGACGAGCAGGAGGTGATAAAGATCAGCGCCCGCTCCGCCCGGCTTCTTTGCGCAGCGAGCATCCGCTTGGCAACATTTTGGGCCAGGAAGAAGGTCCCTCGCAAATTGACGCCGAGCACTGCGTCGAAATTGCTTGGTGTGGTTTCCATCAGATCGAGGCGTTGCGGCGGCGCAATTCCGGCATTGGCCACCAGGAGGTCGACCGGGCCGAGCGCCGTCTCGACGGCATCGAGGACGCGATCGTGATCATCCACGTCGCCGACGTTGCCTGCGACATAAAACGCGGCGCCGCCGTGCGCGGTCAGCTTGCCCACTGCCGCCTTCGACACGTCGTCGGCGCGGGTCCCCGTGATGGCCACGTCGAACCCATCGGCGGCCAAGCCTTCGGCCACTGCCAGGCCGATCCCGCGCCGTCCGCCGGTCACCAGGGCGACGCGGCGCCCATTCAGCTGGTTGATCGCATTCATCCTGTCACTGTACGGTCGGTAGTAAGTTGCCTGGAGTGATCGCGGCATCGGTTTTCACGAAACGCTTTCTTCCCGCAACGAGTGAAGGTCAGAGCGGTTCCGCGTTGTCGCCCGCGAGAATTCTCTCGATCACCCGGGCCGTTCGTGCCGCCGATTCACCGTGGCTCGGGCAGGTGCCAAGACCGTTCAATTCATCGACGATGGTTTGAATCATTGGCTGCTGAACATGGGGTGGATTGACGATGGGAAACTCGGTCACGTTCGCCGCCCGGGTCAATCGGATCGGCCCGAAGGTGAAGGGGTGGAAGGTGATCGAGCCTTCTGTTCCGATGATCTTTGTGACATCAATGATTCGATCGGTGGCAAAACACCAGACGCCGGTGCCCTGCACCCCGGATTCGAAGGAATAGCTCGCCGTCACCGTGTCGGGCGGCACATAAGCACCCGTCCGGTTGGCGGGAAAACCGCGCGCCTCGGTCACCTGTCCGAAAAGGAAATCGAGAAGATCGAGCTCATGGCAATTCGTTTCGGAGAATATGCCACCGGCACAGAACGTCGGGTCGACTCGCCACGGCAAAGCGCCATCGGCCAGATCGGCCTGCGTTGGCAGTCGGTCGAAGTAGTGGGTCGACACCGCACAGACGCGCCCGATCAAACCCTGGTCGAGCAACTCCTTGACCTTCAGGAAATAGGGCATGGCGCGCCGATAATGGGCGACGAACAGGGGGACGCCATGGGTACGGCAGGCGTCGACCATCTCGAGGCATTGGGCGTAAGTCATCGCCATCGGCTTCTCGACATAGACCGCCTTGCCGGCCGCCGCACAGCGCAATACGTAATCGTGATGACTGTCCGGCCGCGTGGCGATATAGACGGCGTCGATATCGTCCGCTTCGATAATGGCATCGGCATCGCTATGCCAGCGCGGCACCCCGTGCCGGCGCGCGTAATCCTCGGCCAGGGTGGCGTTGCGGCGCATTACGGCGACCAGCGCGGAATGGTCGGCTTTGGCGAATCCCGGCCCGCTTTTTTTCTCGGTTACATCGCCGCAACCGATGATGCCCCATCGAATGGTTTTCATGTGAGCCCCCTCCATACGTCGTCAGCGGTTTGTCTTTGCTGTATGACTAGTTAGTTAACATAACAGCGAGCCGATCGGGTGTCAATTGGTCGAAGCAACTTGGTCAGGGATTGACGAGCAAGAAACGAAAAACGACTTCGACCGCATGTTTGCGTCGCGCCGCCTTTGATGCGGGGGAGAGCAGATCGTGCTCGAACGCGGTGGCCAATGTCGCCGCGTTGGAGAAATAGAAATAGCTCAGCGCGGAAATCGTTATATACAGTTGCAAGGGGTCGATCTTGGGGCGCAGGGTGCCGTCAGCAGCGCCGGCTCTCAGAAGCTTCGAGAGCGTATCGACGAGCGGCAGATGCAGGCTGCGCAAGCGCTTCGACCGCTTGAGATAGTTCGCTTCGTTCAGGTTCTCGCCAATCAGGAGGCGTATCAGCAAGGGGTGGCTTTCCAGGTAGTCGAATTTGAACTCGACGAGTTTGCGGATCGCCTCCAGGGGGTTCAAATGCGCCAGGTCGAGTTCGTGCTCGCAGCGGCGCATGTCGGCATACATGCTTTCGAGCACCTCGAGGTAGAGGTCCTCTTTGCTCTTGAAGAAATAATAGAGCATGCCCTTGTTGCAGCCGGAACTCTTGGCGATGGCATCGACGCGAGCCCCCGCCAGGCCTTTGCCGGCGAATTCATCGGCGGCGGCAGCCAGGATTTGCGAACGGGTGTTTTCCCCGGGCTTTGGCGCTTGCTCAGCGTCAATCGGGCTTGCCGTTTTCCGAGCCAAAACCGAACCGGCTCGGGCCGCCTTGCGGGGCGGAACGCTATCGACTTTCGCCTTGCTGATTTTGCTCACGAGCCTGTCCGAACCTTGTTCTTTGATCCCGAACACTAGCACGCTGATTAACTTGCGTCCACGCCGGGAAAGACAACCGCATGAGACAGGCCGGCATCGTGACAGCGAGGATGCCCTGAGAAAAGCCCCGGAAAGGCAGCAGAACCAAGATGGCGGCGCAGGCCCCACTAGTCTCTCCGCACCCCGGAGGAGGACAGTGGTCTCATCGGCATCGCACCGGCTTGACACGCTGGCTTTTCGATGTTATGTTGTGTTAACTAACTAGTTATACAGATAAAAAGCACGGCCTATTGCCAGGGGAGAGAAGATTGAAATTCGGTGACTATGCAAAGATCTCGTCGTTCGCTAGCGTCGCTTCTTTCGAGGCCTACGCAAGATCGCTCGGGCTTGAGTTTCCGTGCGACGCGCAGATCGAAACGGGAGATTCCGCCCCGCTTGCCCGGCCGTTGACAGTGGCCGGGAAAGTGCTGTCGAATCGATTCTCCATCCTTCCGATGGAGGGCTGGGATGGCACGGAGGACGGCCGCCCGACCGACAATACGCGCCGCAGATGGGCGAACTTCGGCCGTAGCGGCGCCAAATTCATCTGGGGCGGCGAAGCCGTTGCGGTGCGTCACGACGGGCGCGCGAATCCCCGTCAACTCTGCCTCACGGCGGCTTCGCAATCCGATATCGCCGGCTTGCGCGAACTGTTGATTGCAGCGCATCGCGATCCCGCCGCCGAAAACGCACCCGGCGATCTTTTCATCGGGCTCCAACTCACGCATTCGGGACGCTTCTGCCGTCCGAATCCCGGCGGCCGGATGGAACCGATGATCCTGTATCATCACCCCATCCTCGATCGGAAATTCGGCATTTCATCGGATCATCCGGTCCTCACTGACGATGCGATCGCCCGTCTGATCGAAGACTACGTGATCGCCGCCAAACGGGCACAAGCGTGTGGCTATGACTTCGTCGATATCAAGAATTGCCATGGCTATCTCGGACACGAATTCCTGAGCGCCGTGTCGCGTCCGGGCCGCTATGGCGGCAGCCTGGAGAACCGCACCCGCTTCCTGCGCGAAATCGTCGCCGGCATTCGTGCCGAGGCGCCGGGTCTGCACATCGGCGTGCGCCTCAGCGCCATCGACCTGGTTCCATTCAAGCCCGATCCCGAGGAGTCCCATGGATCCATCCTCGGCCCTGGGGTGCCGGAATCTTTCGAAGACGCGCTGCCCTACCAATGCGGCTTCGGCACCAAGGCCGACAATCCGGTAGAATTCGATCTGTCGGAGACCTTCGCCTACTGCCGCGTCCTTGAGGATCTGGGCATCAATCTGCTCAACGTCAGCGGCGGCAGTCCGTACTACAACCCGCATGTGACGCGTC
>CAIXAY010000538.1 GCA_903917505.1 uncultured beta proteobacterium
CAACAAGATCCGCTCGATATCGTGCTTGATCTTTGCCACCAGTGCAGGACCGGACATCGCTGGGATATATAAACGTGCAGCGCCTCCCCACGACGCAAGTTGGCCGAACGTAAACCGCATGACACAATTATCCGGGTCGGTGTCGACGGGACAGAGCCGAAATATTTCGCCTCCGTAGGCCTTGATGGCGCGGTCGGCAAACGCGTCGGCGTCTTTGGTTCTGATGCCGAAATTGGCCGAGATGAACTCTTTTGGCGTGCCGGTCAGTCGAAAATACAGGAAGTGCTCGACCTCCGTGCTCCATTCCGCCCGGTAGACAAGGCGTTTGAAGCGGCGATAGCCGATTTTCTCGAGAGCGACTTTGAGCGAAGCTTCATCGAACATTCGAATTGCCGTACGGAAGGATTCGGGGAGGCAGGCCACGGTGAAAAAATGGAATGTCCCGGGCCTTGAGCTTCAAGAACAGATCGATTGATTCAAGGTCAGGTATTTGATCGCACCCCCAGCAGTATGTGACGTACGCGACGCCATCGACCCGCGCTTTGAACAAGGGCGCAGTGCCGCCCAATTTCACCACTGCGACGTCCTTTTCGACCTGCGCGGTGTTGAGCCATATCACGTCATACAGGGTCGTCTTGACTTCGACGCCTATCAAAGCGCGGCTGATCGGATCTTCAACGACAAAATCGTAAATGCGCGGAGTTGCAAATCCGGGAACGTCAACCCGGACTTCCGTCTCTTGAGTAACGGCGTAGCCCCGTTCGGCTAAATCCTTCATCGCAGCAGCGACCCCGTGGTCATGCCGGACATTGGGACCCATTCCGCGATGGGACCTATCGAGATCGTCCCAACCGCTGTTGTCGTTGGCGGCGTATTGCACGCCGAGCTTGGGCCGACTCGGCGCACCGGACACGATCTCGCCGCCACGTGAACCCCCTCGCGTCCACTGTCCGCCGTCGGGATGGCCCGCCGGCACGCGCGGCTCGTTGGGATCGTAGTGACGACCGATATCGCCAAGAAGCGAATAGCCTGGAGGCAGCTTCGCCGGCCTGGATGCCGGAGCCAATCCGGAAAAAACTGAAAAATCTCCTGAAGAGCGCATGTTCGATCCGGGTGAAGAACAAAACGAGAACCTTTATATGCGCCCACTCGAACCGGATGTCACTGTCGATAGGTGTGGAAATCGAGGAAAAGCCCTCGGTTTGCGGAAGCAACTCAACGACGCGATCAGATCGACGATGCGCCCCGAGAATATTCAGATTGCGATGTCAATCGTGTAAGTGTTCGCAGTTTTGTTCGGGCTGACGCGCCACGTGAATCCTGTGCGCGCAATTGCCGCCGCATTTGCAATACGGACATTTGCGCCGGCGCGCCCCGCCCCTTCCTTGATCCGCTGGACCTCAGGTCCCGACATCGAGCATTCGACGGTTGCCCCGACCCGCCATCTCGATGCACTATTGTTCCGGCCCGGCGCGTTTCGCCCAGATCGGAGACCGAGATTGGCCGTCCCCCGCAAAGGATCGCGCCGACGCGACAAGCCGGAGACGGCCGCCGTGCCGCAGGCGGCGGCGACATTCGTCGCCGAGATCGGCCATAAGGTGCGGCGCGGGCGCGCCAAGCGCGGCATCACCCGTCGGCGGCTGGCGGAAGATTCAGGCCTGTCCGAGCGCTATCTCGCCCAGATCGAGA
>CAIXAY010000539.1 GCA_903917505.1 uncultured beta proteobacterium
CCATGATCATGGGCATTTACATGCACAACATCCGCCCCGGCGACATCAAGGGCATGAGCATCATCGGCGTCGTGCTGCTGATCGTTTCGCTCTACGTCGGCCCGTATGTGGCCGCCGATCCGGTGCTGGCCAAGATGTTCACCTTCACCAAGAAAGAACTCGCGGTCATCATCCCGGCCTACGGTTTCGTCGCTTCGGTGCTGCCGGTCTGGTTCCTGCTCGTGCCGCGCGACTACCTGTCGACCTATCTGAAAATCGGCACCATCGCCGCCCTGGCGCTGGGCATCGTGTTCGTGCATCCGGAACTGCAGATGCCGGCGATCACGTCCTACTTCTTCGGCGGCGGCCCGGTCATCCCGGGTGCGGCCTTCCCATTCCTGTTCATCACGATCGCCTGCGGCGCCCTCTCCGGCTTCCATGCGATCATCGGTTCAGGAACAACGCCGAAGATGGTCGCCAACGAAAAAGACATTCTTTTCGTCGGCTACGGCGCAATGCTGACCGAGGGCTTCGTCGCCGTCATGGCGCTGATCGCCGCTTGCGTTCTCGTCCCCGCCGATTACTTCGCGATCAATGCGGCGCCGGCTGCGTTTGATAAGCTGGGTCTCGTCGTGGTCGATCTGCCCCGCCTCGCCACCGAAGTTGGCGAACAGCTCCAGGGACGTCCGGGCGGTGCCGTTTCGCTGGCCGTCGGTATGGCTTACATCTTCGATGCCGTGCCGTTATTTAAGGGAATGATGGGTTACTGGTATCACTTCGCCATCATGTTTGAAGCCGTCTTCATCCTGACCGCCGTCGATGCCGGAACACGGGTCGGCCGTTACCTGCTCCAGGAAATGCTTGGCCGCGTGTACAAGCCTTTCGCCGACAATTCATGGACGCCGGGAATCATCATCACCAGCGCGCTGTTTACGGGTTCGTGGGGTTATCTGGTCTATACCGGGGACATTGCAACGATCTGGCCGCTGTTCGGCATGGCCAACCAGTTGCTCGCCTCCTGCGCGCTGATCGTCGGCACGACCATGCTGATCAGGCTCGACAAGGCCAAGTACGCCTGGGTGACGGCCGGGCCGGGGCTCCTGGTTTATCCGATCGTCATGTGGGCGGGCTACCTGAACATCACCGGCAACTACATGCCCAAGAGCCTTTACCTGCTGACCACGATGTCCGGCGTGCTGATGGTCCTGATCACCGTCGTCTTCATCGCGGCATTCATTCGCTGGTATGAGCTGCTGAAGGTTGAAAACAAGCTCACCGACAAGTTCGGCGACAAGGTGCTGGCCCTGATTAATGACTGACCGATCGCCACGCTCCAGGTAGCCTTTGAATGAGAAGTGGAGGCCGGCACCCCGTCAGGGATCGCCGGCCTTTTTCTGACACGCCTTCGCCAGAAAGACAGAATGATCACGATCTCGGAAGACGCATTGGCGCTGATCGAGGAAAAGCAGTCGCCACTCTTTATTGATATCCCGCACGAAGTTCGCAGCTGCTGCTTTGACATGACCGAATGCCCGGCAGTGCGCTTTGGCGAGCCCGACCGACTGTCGGACTACGCGCGGCAAACGGTGCAGAACGCCACGGTTTACGTGCCCAACTGTTTTCCCGAGAATGGCAGCTTCGTCATTAAAGCCAGCAAGCTCTTTGGGTTCAAACGCCTGGTGCTGAGCGGCTGGCGTCTGATTTAGCGGCGTTGCGGATAAATTTCGCGGCCGGCATCCCTGATGTCACTGCGCAGTTGGCGGCGCTCTTCCGGCGAAAGGCGCGGCGGCCGCTGTGCCGCTCCGCGCTGGGCATTCGCCTGCTGCCGCTCCGCGGCGCTTTGATGGCTGAAGGGACGTACGGCCTGACCGCGATCGTCGCGTGTGCGCGACCTGTCGCTGGCCGGGGCGGCGAGCGCCGACGACGAGATCAGGGCCAGAGCCAGCCACATCGAGCAATTGCGCATCCGCGTGTTGAGAAAATTCACTTGATCTGCCTATCCTGCCTGGTTTCGCTGCAATGGCTTGCCAGCGTCCGCCGCTTCATCTCCACATCTTGCCGCCAGTCTGCAAAAAAGATGTAAGCAGTCTTTGTAGATTGGCGCTTAAGTTGTAAGAATTTGTATCCAAATGGCACAAGTTAAGTCGCTGCTGCTCGCCGAGCGATCACTTTCGGGTTAGCATCTTGCCATGGCTGAACGAAAAATCCTCGTCGTCGACGACGACAAAAGACTGCGCGACCTCCTGCAGCGCTATCTCGGCGAGCAAGGGTTCGTCATCCGGACGGCAGAGAACGCCGAGGCGATGGACAAGGCGCTGACCCGCGATTCCTTCGACCTGATCGTTCTCGACCTGATGCTGCCCGGCGAGGATGGCCTGTCGATCTGCCGGCGCCTGCGCGCCAGCGAGCCGCAGCAGGCGATCATCATGCTCACCGCCAGGGGCGACGAAATCGACCGCATCGTCGGCCTCGAGATGGGCGCCGACGATTATCTGCCCAAGCCCTTCAACCCGCGCGAACTCGTCGCCCGCATCCAGGCCGTCCTGCGCCGCCGCACGGCCAATGTTCCCGGCGCACCGGCGAGCGAAGACCAGATCATCGCTTTCGGCGACGTCGAAGTTGACCTTGCGACACGCACGCTCCAGCGCGGCGGCGAACTCCTGTCGCTGACGACCGGCGAGTTTGCCGTGCTGAAGGCGCTGCTCGAGCACCCGCGCCAGCCGCTGTCGCGCGATCGCCTGATGACGCTGGCGCGCGGTCGCGAGCAAGGGCCTTTTGACCGGGCCATCGACGTGCAGATATCGCGTCTGCGCAAACTGGTCGAACCCGACCCGGCCACGCCGCGTTATCTGCAAACCGTCTGGGGCTTTGGCTACGTCTTCATTCCCGACGGCCAGACCAAGTGACACGGATTAGGGGCCTGCTTCCACGGACGCTGCTGGTCCGCACCTTTCTGCTCATCAGCCTGCTGATCTTTGTTTCCGTCGCAACCTGGCTGACCTTGTTCGGCCTCGCCGAACGCGAACCGCGCGCCCGTCAATTGGGCCAGCTCGCCGTCAGCGTCGTCAATCTGACGACGGCCGCCCTGGTTGCCGCCGACCCGGTCAAGCGCCTGACGCTGCTGCGCGACCTGGCGGAGCGCGAAGGCGTCCATGTCTATCCCGCCGAACCGAGCGATATCGTCAAGGACTTGCCCGACTCCTATTTCTTCCGCGTCGTCGATGATACGACCCGGGCGCAGCTCGGGCCCGATACCCGGCTGGCCGGCAGCGTCAATGGGCAAGAGGGAATCTGGGTGAGTTTTGCGGTTGGCGACACCGAGGACGACGATTATTGGTTGATGCTGCCCGGCGAGCATGCGGAGAGCGAGTTTCCTTGGCACTGGCTCGGCTGGGGCGGGCTTTCACTGGCGCTCGCGCTTCTTGTCGCCTGGCTGATCGTCTCGCGCGTCACCCTGCCGCTGCGTGCCCTGGCCACCGCCGCCCGCGAAGTCGGACAGGGCGGCTACCCCGACCCGATTGCCGAGCGCGGCGCAACCGAACTGCGGCAGCTGGCCGTCGCTTTCAACCGCATGTCGAAGAACCTCAAGCGCATCGACGCCGAGCGCGCTGAAATTCTTGCCGGCATCTCGCACGATCTGCGCACGCCGCTCGCGCGCCTGCGCCTGGAAGCGGAAATGTCCATCGACGACGAGGCCACGCGCGCTGCCGTCGTTGGAGACATTGAGCAGATGGACGCGATCATTGCGCAATTTCTCGCCTACGCGCGCGGCGAAAGTGCGGAGCCGAGCGAACTCGCCGACGTCAACACCGTGGTCAGTCACGCCAGCGCCCCGCACGCGCGCGCGGCAAGCGTGCCGCGCCTCAGTCTGGGCGAACTCCCGCCGACGCGAATTCATCCGCAGGCGCTGGCGCGCGCGTTGGCCAATCTGGTTGAAAACGCGCGCAAATATGGCGGTGATCAGATCGCGGTGGAAACCCGCGCCGAGCAGGGCGACATCGTGATCGACGTTCTCGACCGCGGGCCCGGCATTCCGGCGAGCGAAATCGAACGCCTCAAACGCCCGTTCACCCGGCTCGAAAACGCTCGCAGCGACGCCAACAGCACCGGACTCGGGCTGGCCATCGTCGAGCGCATTGTGCGCCTGCACGAGGGATCGCTCGAGTTGCTGC
>CAIXAY010000540.1 GCA_903917505.1 uncultured beta proteobacterium
ATGCCGCTGGCGCGAGACCTCGTTCATGCTTGAGTTACTCTCACGCGCTGCCCTCCCCACACTTTCGCTGTACGATGCGCAACGCAATTGGCCCGCAGTGGCGCACCAACTGGCAGAAGCAACACGAAAGCGTATTTCACACAAGGCACACCTGCTCTCGATATTAAGTTAGCGCTTATGGGCCTTCGCCGGTATGACGGGGACTTCAAGGTTGCTGCGCAAGCCCGGTCAGGCGTTGGCCGCGAGGGCTCGGGCGCGCAGGGCGCTGGTTTCGATGGCGGCGCCGTCGGGCTTGTCGCGCATCGGCCAGCCTTGCCACCTGCCATCGCCGATGTGACGAGTCGTTCAGCGTTTCTCTAAACCGTCAGGTCGATCTGTTGTACGGTGGCGGCGCTGCCATCGTCTTTCAAAAAGATACCGCTCGATCGGATCTGCCCTTGCAGGGCGTTGCTTTGGTCCTTGACGTCGAATGGCGTTGCGACATGCGCGAGGCTGATCGCACCCACGTTCGCCTGCTTAAGCGTCAGGAGCTGGTCTTTCCCGGCAGCGTCCTTGCTCCACACCAGGAGCCGGTTGAACGCCGCGTCATTTTCGTCGATCCAGCCGTTTTGATCGGAATCGAGGGTCGCCAGCTCGGCAAAGCCATCGCCGCTTTTCGCGCCGAAGAGTTCGGAACCATTGTTGATCTTGCCGTCGGCATTTCTATCGAGCGCCAGGAAGCCGCTGCCGCCGGCAAGGGAATTGATCGACTCGCTTTGCCCATCGGAGTCCAGATCAAATTTGAAGCGCTGGCTGCTCAGTTGCGCCGCCGTGCCGTCGAAGTTGAGTACCAGCGGATCCTTCTGCGCGCGCGCATCGCCGATGCTGACGCTGGCGTTCGACTGTTCACTATAGTTGCGCGTCATCGACAGGGACAGGTTGACGCTGATCTCCTGGCCGTCGGCCGTGCGGACCGTGCCGCTCGCCGCGAACTGCGTTTGCTCGCTTTCGCTGTACGAAGTCTGGCGATCGTATTCGATGCCGAATCCCGCCGCCGCGCTGCTCGCCTGATTCGATGACGATGGGGGCGATGCCTGGACGACCGGTGCCGGCTGCTCCGTTTGCAGTTCGCGGGCGTCAAATATCTTCACTTCCCGGCCGGTGAGCAGGGCAACCATGGCGCGAATCAGGCGCAGCATCGGGTCGTTCTCGACGGCGTCGACGCCGTCCTGGATGGCTGATGCTTCGCCTGCCTGCGCCGCCTTGCCGCTGTCCGAGAGCTGCACCGCCGCGGTCGGGGCGGCCGGGCTGTTCGCCGCGAGGCGGTTGTCGCCGACCCAGGCGCGCAACGATTGGCGAACGTCCTGCTGCGTGGTTTTGCTGTGGTTTACTTCGAAGTTTAGCGTCGAATCGGTGATTTTCATTCCGAGCTCCGTCAATATCCCTTGTACGTAAAACAGGTTAACGGTGACGGCGCGCCTTAACTTGAGGGCTCGATTTGATTGCCTCGCTGCTGCTCGACTCCGGGGAAATACTCAATGAGTCGTCACGCCGGCGAAAGCCGGTGTCCAGAGTCCAGATCCCTACTGGCGCAGGACTTGATCAGCACTTCCTCAGTTCTTGCAGCCGAGGGCCCTGGCGCGCAGGGCGCTGAGTTCGAGCGCCGCGGCATCGGGCTTGCCGCGCGTCGGCCAGCCTTGCAGATGGGTCGCCGCCAGCGCGGCCAGCGCGTGTATCCAGTCGTCGCGTTCGTTGAGGCAGGCGATGTAGTGGAATTCCCTGCCGCCGGCGTGCTGGAAGGTGGCCTTGCCTTCGATGGCGATTTCTTCGAGGGTTTCGAGGCAGTCGGCGGGAAAGCCCGGGCAGATGACGTCGACGCGCTCGACCCCGTCCTTGCCGAGCGCCGCGAGCGTCGTCGCGGTATAGGGCTGCAGCCAGCGGGCGCGGCCAAAGCGCGACTGGAAGCAGACTTGATACTCGTCGGCGCGCAGGTTCAGGGCTTCGGCGAGCAGCCGGCCGGTCTTGTGGCATTCGCAATGATAGGGGTCGCCCTGGTCGAGGCCGAAGCGCGGCAGGCCGTGGAAACTCATGATCAGCCGGTAGGACGAGGTCGGACGGCCATTCGCCGTCCAGTGCTCGAGAACGCTGCCGGCGAGCGCCTTGATGTAGGCCGGGTCGTCGGCAAAGCTCCTGACGGTGCGGATTTCGGGCTGGTTGCGCAGGCTGCGCGCCCAGGCGAAAGCGGCGTCGAAAGAGCTCGCCGTCGCGCTCGACGAGTACTGCGGATAGAGCGGCAGCAGCAGGATGCGCGTGCAGCCCTCGGCTTTCAGGCGCGACAGGGTGGCGGGAATCGAGGGCTGGCCGTAGCGCATCGCATAGGCGACCGCGACCCGATGCCCGGCGCGGCCGAGAAAACCGCGCAGCAGCTTGGCCTGGCGCTCGGTGTGCACTTTGAGCGGCGAGCCTTCGGGCGTCCAGATCGCCGCGTATTTTGCCGCCGAGCGCTTCGGCCGCGCATTGAGCACGATGCCGTTGAGGATCAGCCACCAGACCGCGCGCGGTACTTCGACGACGCGCGGGTCGAAGAGAAATTCCTTGAGGTAACGGCGTACGGCCGGCGTCGTCGGCGCTTCGGGCGTGCCGAGATTCACCAGAAGGATGGCAGTGTCTTGCGCCGCGCCGTGCCGGTACGGCGGTTCGGGGAGCAGGGTCGTCAAGCGCGCGGTCTCGGGGTCATGGCCCGCGCTTACGCGCTGGCCTGATAGGTGAGGGCGGAAGAGAGCAGCTTGGCGGTGATGTCGACGATCGGGATCACGCGTTCGTAAGCCATGCGCGTCGGGCCGATGACGCCGACCGAGCCGACCACCTGGCCGTCGACTTCGTAGGGCGCGGTGATGACGCTGCATTCGTCGAGCGGCGCCAGGCCCGACTCGCCGCCGATGAAGATCTGCACGCCTTCGGCGCGGTGCGAAACGTCGAGCAGCTGCATCAGCGCGGTGCGCTGCTCGAACAGATCGAAGAGCTCGCGCAGCCGCTTCATGTTCGACGAAAGTTCCTCGACTTCGAGCAGGTTGCGCTCGCCGGAAATGATGTAGCGCTCGTCGGTCTGGTGCATCGCTTCGTCGCCGGCGGCGAGCGCCGCGGCCATCAGGCCGTGCAGGTCGCCGCGCAGGCGCATCAGGTCGGCCTTGACGCGCTCGCGGATGTGTTCGAAGTCGTGGCCGGAAAAATACTGGTTGAGGTGGTTGGTGGCGACGACCAGTTCCGATGGCGAATAGGGGCGCTCGGTGAACAGGATGCGGTTCTGCACGTCGCCGTCGGCGGTGACCAGGATCAGCAGGATGCGTTTCTCGGACAGGCTGACGAACTCCATCTGCCGGATGCGCGGGGCCTTGCGCTTCGGCGTCAGGACGATGCCGGCAAAATGGGTGAGCCCGGAGAGCAGGTGCGAGGCGCTGCTGATCAGTTGCTGCGGCTGCGAGGGCTGCAGCTGCCCGGCAATGCTCTGGATCTTCTCGGTCTCGAGCGGTTTCATGGTCAGCAGGGTGTCGACGAAGAAACGGTAACCGCGCGACGTCGGTATGCGTCCCGCCGAGGTGTGCGGGCTGGCGATGAAACCCAGATCCTCGAGGTCGGCCATGACGTTGCGCACGGTGGCCGCCGACAGGTCGAGATGCGAGAACTTCGAGAGCGCGCGCGAAGCCACCGGCTGACCGTCGGCAATATAGCGTTCGATCAGCGTCTTGAGCAGGGTTCGGGCACGTTCGTCGAGCATGGCAACGATTCTACAAAAAATCCTGAAGGAATAGTGGCGATCTGGGCAGAAACTGGGGGCATTGGCGAGCAATTCAACGGCCGCCACAGCGGTCGGCTGCACAGTGGATGGCGGACTTTTCGGATGCCGTTGCCTGTGCCGATGATGTCAGGGTACGGCGAAAGCGGATGAAATTGTGGTTTAATTCGCTCCATGAATGACAAACCGGATGCCGCGACACTTTCGCGCAGCGCCACCGCGCTGCGAACGATCGCGCTGATCGGCAAGTACCAGAGCCGCGAGATTGTCGAGTCCCTTTGTCTGCTCGGCAGGAATTTGTCCGAGCGCGGCATTACCGTGCTCGTCGAAGCCTTGACGGCCGACATTGCCGATGGCCCAGCCGAGTTGCAGCACTGGCCGGTCTGCGATTTCGCAGCGATCGGCGAGCGCGCCGATCTGGCCATCGTGCTCGGCGGCGACGGCACCATGCTCAACGCGGCGCGGCAGCTGGCGCGGCACCGTGTGCCGCTGGTCGGGGTCAATCAGGGCCGGCTCGGTTTCATGACCGACATCGCGCGCAGCGACATGCTGACCTGCATCGACGACCTGCTGGCCGGCCGCTTTACGCCGGAAAACCGCATGCTGCTCGAGGCCGAGGTCTGGCGCGGCGGCAGCAGCATCGCCGGCAGCCTCGCGCTCAACGAGATCGTGGTCGACAAGGGCGCGATCGGCCGGCTGATCGAATTCGAATTGTTCATCGACGGCGAGTTCATCTACAACCTGCGTTCGGACGGCCTGATCGTGTCGACGCCGACCGGCTCGACGGCGTATTCGCTGTCGGCCAACGGCCCGATTCTGCACCCGCATGTCACCGGCATTGCGCTCGTGCCGCTGTGCCCGCATTCGCTGACCAACCGGCCTATCCTGGTCGGCGATCGCAATGTGATCGAGTTGCGCATCGTGCGCGCCACCGATTCGCGCGTGCACTTCGACGGGCAGCTGACCGTCGATCTGATGCCGCAGGATACGGTGCGCATCCGCCGTTCGGAGTTTTCGATCTGCCTGCTGCATCCGCCGGGCTACAGCTATTTCGCGATGCTGCGCCAGAAGCTGCACTGGAGCGAGCAGCCGAAAGCCGCCAGGCCGGCGTGAAGATTCATTGCGCCCCATGCTGCGCCGCCTGACCGTTCGCGATTTCGTTCTGGTCGATCGGCTCGAGCTCGATTTCGCCGCGGGTTTCGGCACCCTGACCGGCGAGACCGGCGCCGGCAAGTCGATCCTCGTCGACGCGCTGGCCTTCGCGCTCGGCGAACGCGCCGATACCGGCCTGATTCGCGTCGGCAGCGAACGCGCCGAAGTGAGCGCCGAATTCGATCTGCAGAGCGCGCCCATGGCGGCCGCGTGGCTGCGCGAACAGGACCTCGATGCCGAAGAAGGCCTGCTGCTGCGCCGCGTGCTCGATACCGGCGGCCGTTCGCGCGCCTATCTCAACGGTTCGCCGGTGACGCTGCAGCAGCTTCGGGAAGTGGCCGAGTCGCTGGTGGATATTCACGGGCAGCATGCGCATCAGTCGCTGCTGCGCGGCGATGCGCAGCGCGCCCTGCTCGACAGCCATGCCAAGCTCAATCCGCTGCTCGCCGAAGTGGCCGCCGCCTGGCGGCTGTGGCGTGACGCCAGGACGCTGCTCGAGGCCTCGGCCGGCGGCGCGCAGGCGCTGGCGCAGGAGCGCGAACAGCTCGAATGGCAGGTGCGTGAATTGGAAACGCTGGGTTTTTCGGCGAACGAATGGGAAGCGCTGAACATCGAGCACAAGCGCCTCGGCCATGCCGCGAGCCTAGCCGAGGGCGCCCGCTTTTCGCTGGCGTTGCTGGCCGAAGGCGACGCCGCCTGCGAGGGGCAGGTCGATGCCGTCGCGTCCCGCCTCGACGCCCTGGCCGATTACGATCCGGCGCTGGCCGAGGTCGCCGCGCTGCTGCAATCGGCGCAGGCCGAGCTCGCCGAAGCGGTGTCGGCCCTGCGCCGCTATGCCGACCGCGTCGAACTGGATCCGCAGCGCCTGGCCGAGCTCGAGCAGCGGATCGAGGCGGTGCTCGGCTGCGCGCGCAAGTTTCGCACCAGCCCCGAAGAACTGCCGGACCTGCTGGCGCGCTGCCGGGAGCGGCTGGCCGTCCTCGGCGAGAGCGCCGATA
>CAIXAY010000541.1 GCA_903917505.1 uncultured beta proteobacterium
GCGGCCTGGTGGCTTCCAGCGTCGTGCCGATGCTGGCCCTGGATGGCGTCGGCTTTGCCTTCAAGGACTCGGCCAGCGTCATGAAGGCGATGGATGGCGAGCTTGGCGCACTGATCCGTTCCTCGCTGTCGCAAGCCAACCTCTATGCGACCCCGAAGATCTGGGATTATGGCTTCCGGCAAATCACCTCGTCGGTGAAACCGATCAAGACGGTCGACGACATCTCCGGCATGAAGATCCGCGTGCCCGGTGCTGCCGCCTATGTCGATCTGTTCAAGGCGCTTGGTGCAGCGCCGACCAGCATTCAGTTCAACGAAGTTTACCCGGCCTTGCAGACGAAGATCGTCGACGGCCAGGAGAACCCGCTGGTGACCATCCTGACTTCGAAGTTCTACGAAGTTCAGAAGTATTGTTCGCTGAGCAATCACATCTGGCAGGGCAACTGGGTGCTGATCAACGGCCGCGCCTGGCGCAATCTGCCGCCCGCGCTGCAGGAAATCATGGAAAAGCGCTTGAACGAATCCGCCGTTGCGCAGCGCCAGGACCTTGCCAGCCAGATCCAGTCGTATCAGGACACGATGAGCAAGGCCGGCCTCGTCTTCAACTCGGTCGACGCCGACTCGTTCAGAAAGAAGCTGACCGCCGCCGGTTATTACACCGAAGCACGGCGCAAGTTCGGCGACCCGGCCTGGAAGGTTCTGGAGAATGCCGCCGGCGGAACGCTGGCATGAACATGACTGAAGCGTCGACGCCGGGCTTCGCTAAGCCGGTTGCGAGATTCGTCCAGGCCGCTGACCTGTGGCTTGGACGGATTATCGAACTCGTGACCGCGGGTTTGATCGTCTTCGAGGTGGGCCTGCTGTTTACGGGCGTGATCGCGCGCTATGTCTTTCATCATCCGATCGTCTGGTCCGACGAGATGGCCAGCAGCGTCTTCCTGTGGCTGGGCATGCTGGGCGCCGTGATCGCGCTGCGCCGCGGCGAACACCTGGCGTTCAATGCCTTGACCAAGAAAGGCTCGCCGGCGACCCAGGCCTTCCTTCAGGCGCTGGTCATCGCCTGCATCTTCGCCATGCTCTGCCTGCTCCTGAAACCGACGCTCGAGTATGTCGAGGACGAGCAGGCGGCGATCATGCCCAACCTCGGCGTGCCGGTGAGCTGGCGCGTCTCCGGGATCGCCCTCGGGGTGGTCCTGATGCTGGTCTCCGCCGGCCTCAAGGCATGGCGCGCGGAACTCAAGCCGATGCTGGCCGGCGCGGCGGTGGTGGTGCTGATCGGCTTCGGGCTGTGGGCGCTGGGTCCGGCGCTGATCAAGATCGGCAATTTCAATCTCATCGTCTTCTTCGTCCTCATCGTCGGCACGGCGATCCTGATCGGCGTGCCGATCGGCTTCGCCTTTGCCACCGCCACGCTCAGCTATCTCGCCTTCACCACGCACACGCCCTTGTCGGTCATCGTCAACCGGCTCGATCAGGGCATGTCGCAGCCCTTGCTGATCGCCATTCCGATGTTCATCTTCCTCGGGTTGCTGATCGAAGTGACCGGCTTCGCCCGCATGATCATCGCCTTCCTCGCGGCGCTGATGGGTTTCGTTCGCGGTGGGCTTTACTATGTGCTGCTGGTGGCGATGATCCTGGTGTCCGGTATCTCCGGTTCCAAGGTCGCCGACATGGCGGCGGTGGCGCCGGGTCTGTTCCCGGAAATGCGCCGGCGCGGGGCCAAGGACGGCGACCTCGTCGGCCTGCTGGCCTCCTCGGCGGCGATGGCCGACACCATTCCGCCGAGCATCGTGCTGATCACGCTCGGGTCGGTTACCGGCATCTCGATCGCGAGTCTATTCACGGCGGGCGTCATACCGGCGCTGGTGCTCGCCGTGGCGCTGGCCCTGGTGGTCTTCGTCCGCTCGCGCTCCGAGCCGCCGCCACAGGACGCGCGCCCCAACTGGCCGCTGATCTACAAGACTTTCATCGCGGCGATCCCGGCGATTTCCCTGCCCTTCGTCATTCGCTGGGCGGTGGTCGACGGCGTCGCGACGGCGACCGAAGTGTCCACCGTCGGCATCGTTTACGCGCTGATCGTCGGCATCCTGCTCTACCGGCCGGTGCAATGGTCGCGCTTCTATCCGGTGCTGATCGAAACCGCGTCGCTTTCCGGCGCCATCCTGTTCGTCATCGGCACCGCCACCGGCGTCGCCTGGTCGCTGACCCAGTCCGGATTTTCGTCCAGCCTGGCGGCGGCCATGCATGCGCTGTCCGGCGGGCCGCTGGGATTTCTCGCCATCACCATCGTCGTCTTCATCCTGCTCGGCAACATTCTCGAGGGCATTCCGGCGCTCCTGCTGTTCGCGCCGCTGCTGCTCCCGGTCTCGCACAGCTTCGGCATCCACGACCTGCACTATGCGATGGTGGTGGTCATCGCGATGAGCATCGGCCTGTTTGCGCCGCCGTTCGGCATCGGCTTCTACGCCGCCTGCGCCATCGGCAAGGTGTCGCCGGACCATGCCATCGGCCACATGTGGCGCTACCTGTCGACCCTGGTCGTCGCGCTGCTGGTCATCGCCGCCGTGCCCTGGTTCTCCATCGCTTTGCTCTAGCAAGGACAAGGCGAGCAATTCATCACTGAAGGAAGCAAGAAAATGAGCAAAGAATTGACCGGCGCCATGTACATGGCGCAGTGCCTGAAGGACGAGGGCGTCGAGAAAGTCTTCGGCGAGTGCGGCCATACCAATTACGCCTTGATCGACGCCTGCCAGCGGCATGGCATCGAGTACGTCTCGTTCCGCCATGAACAGCAGGCCGGCCACGCCGCCGACGCCTACGCCCGGCTGTCGAAGAAACTGGCGGTCCTGAACGTGCATCTGTCGCCCGGATTGACCAACGTGCTCACCGGCGTCGCCTCGGCGGCGATGGACGGCACGCCGATGCTGGTGATCACCGGCAATACGCCGTCATATCACAATCCGCGCGAAGCGCATCAGAGCATGCGCTTGCACGCCGACGCCTCGCAGGGCGACCTATTCCGGCCGATCTGCAAGCGGGTGTGGCGCGTCGACGATGCCAAGCTCTTGCCGGAGGTCGTGCACCGGGCGCTGAACCTCGCGCAGACGGGCCGTTCGGGCGCGGTGCTGATCGACGTGCCGATGAACGTCTTCTCGCAGAAGATCGCCGACGCAGCGCCGCCGCGCAACCGGCGGCCGAATTTCCCGCGCGCCGTCGCCGACGCCGAAGGCCTGGCCGAAGCCGCCAAGCTGATCGCCGGCGCGAAGAATCCGGTGATCTACGCCGGCAATGGGGTCAACCTGTCGGGCGCGACGGGGGAACTCGCGGCGCTAGCGCAGCTCTTGCAGGCGCCGGTCGCTACCACCTTGGTCGGCAAGGGCATCTTCCCCGAGTCCGATCCGCTGTCGGTTGGCGTGACCGGCATCTGGGGTTCGCGCGCGGCCAACGACATCTGCCTCAACGCCGATGTCATTTTGGCCGTCGGCACCGCCTTCGGCGAAGCCGACTGCAGCTCGTGGAATCCCGGCTACACCTTCGACTTTTCCAAAACGAAACTGATCCAGATCGACCTGGACCCGCAGGAAATCGGCAAGAGCTATGCCGCGGACATCGGCCTCGTCGGTGACGCCAAGGCCAGCCTGGCGGCACTCATCGCCGTCCTGCGCAAGTCGCCGCGCAATGCCATCGCCATCAACGCACAGGCGGGCGTGGTCGCCGAGCGCAAGGCGGCGTGGAAAGAGGAACTCAAGGATTCACAGCTGAACGGCGACAAGCCGATTCACCCGGCGCGCCTGTTGATGGAGTTGTCGAAAGCCGCGCCCGACGACGTGGTTTTCGTCACCGACGTCGGCTGGAACAAGAACGGCGCGGGGCAGCAGCTCGAGATCAAGCGCCCGGGCGGTTTCGTCACCAGCGGCGGCATGGCGACCATGGGTTTTTCGCCAGCCGCGGCGATCGGCGCCAAGCTCGGCGCGCCGGAGCGGAAAGTCGTTTGCCTGGTCGGCGACGGCGGCCTTATGTCGGTGCTCGGTTCGCTCGCCACCGCCGTCGAACTCAATATCCCGGTGCTCTGGGTGCTGTTCAACAACTTCTGCTACTCGACCATACGCACCGTCGGGTCGACCTACTTCAACAACCGCTACGGAACCATGTTCAGTACACCAGACGGCAAGCAATACAACCCCGACTTCATGCTGCTGGCCAAATCTTTCGGCATCGCCTCGGCGCTCGTCGAGGAGCCGGACCAACTCGCCGGACAGCTGCAAGCGGCGATGGCGATCGACGCGCCCTTCCTGCTCGAAGTGCGCACGCGCGGCGACCTGCCGATGCCGCGCACCGGCTGGTGGGATATCGCCGAATTCCTCGAAGGCGGCAATGACTGACGGCGCTAACGCGCCGGGAGAGATTTATGGCTAGAGACATCACCGACGAAGAGCGCAAGGAAGCGCAAGCGATGCTGCAGAAGGCGCGCGCCGCGATGAAGGCGATCGATGGCTACGACCAGGAGCGCGTCGACGACCTGGCGCGCGCCGTCGCCTGGGCGATCGCCAACGAAAAGACTTTCGTCAGGCTGACCGAGATGGCCGTCGGCGAAAGCCAGATGGGCAATGCCGACGGCGCCGTGACGCGCCGCTTCAAGATCATCGGCATCCTGCGCGACGCGCTGCGCCAGAAGAGCGTCGGCATCATCGAGGCGCTTCCCGAAAAGGGCATCGTCAAGTACGCCAAGCCGGCCGGCGTCATCGCCGGGCTGCTGCCGGTGACCAATCCGGTGGTGACCATGGTGGCCATGACGATCAATGCCGTGAAGTGCCGCGACGCCCTGATCTTCACGCCGCATCCGGCGAGCAAGGCGACCGCGCTCGAGGTCGAGCGCATCCTGCGCGCCGCGCTCGCAGCGGCCGGCGCGCCGCCCGACCTCGTGCAGTGTTTCGCCCGGCCGAGCATCCCGCTCGCCCAGGAATTGATGGCGATCTGCGACCTGACGATCGCCACCGGCGGCCCGGCGATGGTCAAGGCCGCTTACGGCAGCGGCAAGCCGGCCTATGGCGTCGGCGCCGGCAACGCGACCGTGGTCGTCGACGAGACCGCCGACATCGCGGAAGCGGCGCGCAACACGCGCATCAGCAAGATCCACAACAACGGCTCGGGCTGCTCCTGCGACGGCAATCTGATCATCGAGGAGAGCGTCTACGATGCGATGGTCGCGCAGCTGCAGAAGGAAGGCGGCTATCTGTGCAACGCGGCGGAAAAGGAGAAGCTCAAGGCGGTGATGTGGGACGCCGAGAATCATCGCCGCATCGAAACCGTCGCGCGTTCGGCCAGCGTCATCGCCGAACAGGCGGGGATAGACATCGGCGCCGCGAAATTCATCTTCGTCGAGCAGGACAAGATCGGCAAGGCGCATGTGTTCTCCGGCGAGAAGCTCGCGCCGGTGCTCGCGGTCTTCAAGTACGGCCGGGGTTTCGACAACGCGCTCAAGCGGGTCGCGCAGATTTTCGAAGTCGGCGGCAAGGGCCATTCCTGCGGCATCGCCTCGTACAATGACGAGCACATCGACCGGCTGGCGCTGATGGCGCCGGTCAGCCGCATCATGGTGCGCCAGCCGAATGTCTCGGGCAACGCCGGCTCCTTCACCAACGGCATGCCGATGACCGCCTCCCTCGGCTGCGGCACCTGGGGCGGCAACATCATCAGCGAGAACGTCACGACCAAGCATTTCATGAACACCACCTGGGTGAGCCGGACGATTCCCGAAGACAAACCGGGCGAACAGGAAATCTTCGGCAAGTACTACAATTCGGCCACCTTCTGAATTGGAAAACATCGATGAATACAGCTTGCGGCCGACGAGATGACGATGGAGCGAGCGGCGCGTGCGCCGGGATGCCGGTCTGGCGCTCGCTGCTCTACGTTCCGGCGTACGTCGAGAAGTTCGTCGCGGCCGCCTCGACCCGCGGCGCCGATGCGATCATTCTCGATCTCGAGGACAGCGTGCCGCCCGAGCAGAAAGCGCACGCCCGAGCGATGGTCCAGTCGGCTGCCGAGCAAGTCGCGCGCGCGGGCGCCGACGTGGTGGTGCGGATCAATCGCCCGCTGGCAATGGCCGTGCGCGACATCGAGGCGGCGGTCGGCCCGCGCGTCGCCGCGCTGTCGCTGCCCAAGATCGAAAGCGCGGCGCACGTGCAACTGCTCGCCGAGGTCGTCTCCGATATCGAGGCTGAACGCGATTTGCCGCTGCGCCACACCCGCTTCATCGTGCTGATCGAGTCCGCGCTGGGCCTTTCGGAGATTGCCGACATCGCCCGCGCCAGCCCGCGCATCGTGGCGATGACGCTCGGCGGCGAAGACTACGCTCATGACGTCGGCATGGAGGCCGGCGATGAGACCTTGCTGCTGCCCAAGCAGCAGTTGATCCAGGCTTGCGCCGTGGCGCGCATCATGCCGCTCGGCACGCTCGGATCGATCGCCCGCCTCGACGACGCTGCGGCCTATCTGGCCATGGCGCAGCGATCGCGGCGCTTTGGATTTGTCGGCTCGAGCTGCATCCATCCGCGGCAGGTGCCGCTGCTCAACGAGGCCTTCACGCCGAGCGCGGAGGAGACGGCGCATGCGGCGCGGGTCGTGGCGCAGGCGGCGGAAGCCGAGCGCGCCGGCAAAGGGGCCTTCGTCCTCGACGGCAAAATGATCGACGCGCCCATCGTGGCGCGTGCCCGGCAGCTGCTCGCACGGCAGGCCGCCATTGCGGCGATCGGAAAACGACAGGTCAGCGGCGCATAGTCCGCGCCGCTTCAAAACTCGATGACCGTGCCGACGAAGGCCGGGATAAAAGGCTCGCCGAAGGCCTGCTGTAGTTTGGCCATCACGTGAAACCCGGTGCAGAGATCGGCGGCGACGAAGTCCGGCGAAATGCAGCTCGACACTGACGATGGAAAAGCACGGCCTGAAAGCGTCATCGTGCAGGCAGACGTGCCTGGCATCATCTCCGGTCCCGCGAAGTCGCTTCTGGTGGAGTAAATTAGGTCACAATCCCGTTTCATAAAGGTGGCGCGTTCGTTCGGGCCAGGCGTTTGAAACGTGCAGTCCGATTTTGACCGCCAGGTCGCAGTGCAAATCCGCCGCGTTCCCATGAGCGGCAGCTGAGATTCTTAATGGCGATGAAAGCCCCGATGCAACTCGTGCCCGGATGGATCAGAAATTATCGCCGCGAACTGCTCAGCGCGGATCTCCTGGCCGGGCTGATCGTCGCCGTGCTGGTGGTGCCGCAGAGCCTCGCCTACGCGATGCTGGCCGGCTTGCCGCCGCAGGCGGGTTTGTATGTCAGCATCTTTCCGGTGATCGCCTATGCCGTATTCGGCAGCAGCATGACGCAGGCCGTCGGCCCGGTGGCGATCACCGCGATCATGACCTTCTCGCTGCTCAGCCCGCTGGCCGCGCCCGGCAGTCAAGCCTACATCGTGCTGGCCGCAAGTCTTTCGCTGCTCTCGGGCATCCTGATCCTGGCCTCGGGGGTGTTGCGCCTCGGCTTCCTGTCGCAACTCCTGAGCCGGCCGGTGGTCAGCGGATTCATTTCCGGCTCGGCGGTCATGATCATTTTGAGCCAGATCAAATTCCTGCTCGGCGTCGACATCGGCGGCTCGAATTCCTGGCAGACGCTGCAATTCCTGTATGAAAAAGCGGCGCAGGCCAATCCGACGACCGTGCTGATCAGCGGAATCGCGCTGCTCGTGCTGTTCGCTTCGCGTCAGTGGCTTGCCAAGGCACTCGTTCGAATCGGCGTCCCGGCGCAGCGCGCGGCGTTTCCGGTCAGGCTGATGCCCTTGATCGTCCTGGCGCTGGCGACGCTCGGCGTGGTCGCCTTCGACCTCGACCGCGACCGCGGTGTCGCCGTCGTCGGCAACGTGCAGGAAGGGCTGGCTTCGTTCCGCTTCTTTGTGCCGAGCGTCGCCCTGCTCAAGACCTTGCTGCTGCCGGCCCTGATCCTGGCGCTCATCGGCATGGTGCAGAACATCACCATGGCCGAGGCGCTGGCCGTCAAGCGGCGCGAACACGTCGACGCCAACAGCGAACTCGTCGGCCTGGGCGTATCCAACATCGTCGCCGCTTTCTACGGCGGAATGCCCGTCGGCGGCGGACTTTCGCGCTCGGCAATCAACGTCGCGGCAGGCGCGCAAAGCCCGCTGGCCAGCATCATTTCGGCGCTCACCATGCTGTGCCTGGTCGCCGCGGGCACGCACTGGTTTGCCAGGCTGCCGCTCGCCGTGCTCGCCGCCAGCATCGTCAGCGCGGCCATCGCCATGATCGACTGGAAATCGCTGCGCCAGGCGTGGTCCTATGATAGAGCCGATGCCCTGGCGCTGCTGGGCACGCTGATCGGCGTGCTGATTCTCGGGCTGCAGGAGGGCATTGGCCTGGGCATCGGCCTGTCGCTGGCCGCCTTGCTCTATCGCGCCAGCACGCCACACATCGCGGTCATCGGGCGGATCGCCGGCACCGAACACTTCCGCAATATCGAGCGGCACGGGGTCGAGACGCTACCCGGCGTGCTGTTCCTGCGCATCGACGAGAACCTGTTTTTCGGAAACCTCAGCGCCGTCGACGCGCGGCTCGGCACCGAGCTGGAAAAAGCGCCGGACACGCGCGAGGTCGTGCTGGTGATGAGCGCGGTCAATCGCGTGGACACCACCGCCATGGAAGTACTCACCGACATCAATCGCGATCTCACCGCCCGCAACATCCGCTTGCACCTGGCCGAAGTCAAAGGGCCGGTGCAGGACCGCCTGGCCAATTCGCCGCTTTGGCAGGCCCTGTCGGGCGAGGTGTATTTGTCGGTCAACAGCGCATTTGAACGCTTGGCGGCGCTTGCAACTCGCGCGCCCGATACGCGGCCACGACCTGCGCGGGATACTCTGCCCTCGTGAGGGCCGCTTCGGCCCGGCAGCGCGCGGGTTGTCGGCTGTTTACGGAATCTGCGCCGACGGCATGCGGCCGAGAATGATCTCGGCGCGGTTGATGAGGCCCGGCGCGCCGCGATTGCGGTCGTAATAGCGCGGGCTCGGGACCATGCAGGCCAGCGTCGCCGCCTGCTCGGGCGAAAGCTGGGCCGCGCTGATCTCGTAGTAATGCCTAGCGGCGGCCTCGGCACCGAACACGCCGTTGCCCCATTCGATGACGTTGAGATAGACTTCAAAAATACGTTGTTTGCTCCACGTCGCTTCGATCATCAGCGTGACGACCGCTTCCTCGGCCTTGCGCCAAGGCGTCTTCTCGGGCGTCAGCAGGAGGTTCTTGGCCAGTTGCTGCGAGATCGTCGAGCCGCCGGCGACGATCTTGCCGCGCTGCTGGTTCTTCTGCATCGCTTTCTGGATGCCATCCCAGTCGAATCCCTCGTGATGCACGAAGAGGTCGTCTTCCGAGACGATGATGGCGCGCTTCAAGTGGTTCGAAATCCGCTCATAGCCGACCCACTGTTTCTTGAGCTGCGCCTTCGGGTCCTTGGCCTGCAGTTCGGCGAGCCGGATGTCCATGAAGCGCGTCGTATCCGGGTTAACCCGGCTCCACCACAATACCCAGCCGAACAGCCACAACTGATAGAAGAGCAGGAGCGCGAGCAGCCCCAGGGCAAGCCGTTTGATCCAGCGCGCAATAAAGTGCGGTGCGCGCTTCAGGCTCATGCGCCGCGCAGCATCTTGAGCACCGGCAGGCCCTCGGGCCGCACGCCGCGCCAGAGCTGGAAGGCTTCGGCGGCCTGCTCGACGAGCATGCCGAGGCCGTCGGAAAAGGTTCCCGCACCCTGGTTGCGGGCGAAGATTTCGAAGGGCGTATCGCGCTGCCCGTACATCATCTTGTAGGCCAGGCTGCCCGGCGCGAAGATGCCGTCGGGCAAGTCCGGCATGGTGCCGTCGAGGCTCGCCGAGGTCGCGTTGATGACGACGTCGAACGACTGGCCGGCCAGGTCCGGGTAGTCGCTGCCGGAGACCGTGCCGAGATTCTTGAAATGTTTGGCCAGCACGTGCGTCTTGGCTTCGGTGCGGTTGGCGATGACCAGCGATGCCGGGCGGGCCTCGAGCAGCGGCCCGACGACGCCGCGCGCGGCGCCGCCGGCGCCGAGCAGGAGCACGCGCTTGCCGGTGATCGGGATGCCGAGGTTGACGGTGATGTCATGCATCATGCCGACTCCGTCGGTGTTGTCGCCGAGGATGCCC
>CAIXAY010000542.1 GCA_903917505.1 uncultured beta proteobacterium
AAAGGAGAGAATCATGGGTAGTTTCAGCATCTGGCACTGGCTGATCGTTCTGGTCATCGTCATGCTCATCTTCGGCACCAAGAAGCTGCGCAACATCGGCGAGGATCTGGGCGGCGCCGTCAAGGGATTCAAGGAAGGCATGAAGTCGGCGGAGGAAAAGAATGCGCCGGCGAACGGTTCGCCAATTCCGCCGCAGCAGGTGAGCGGCGGCCAGACCATCGAGGGCGAGGTCAGAGAAAAGACGAAGTCCTGATGTTCGATGTCGGCTTCTCCGAACTGATCGTCATCGCCATCGTCGCTCTGGTGGTGATCGGTCCCGAGCGCCTGCCGAAGGTGGCGCGCACGGCCGGGCATCTGCTCGGTCGCCTGCAGCGTTATGTCAATGACGTGAAGGCCGACATCAATCGCGAAATGCAACTCGACGAACTGAAGAAATTGCAGAGCGAGTTGCAGGATTCGGCACGCAATTTCCAGCAGAGCATCACGAGCGAACTTACGACGGTGCAACAACTCGCCGATCAGAGCGTCGCCTCGGTCAAGGACGCGGTGAATGCGGCCGGCATCGATGCCGTCGAGCCGTCGCCGGCCGCGGTCGCTGGCGAAGCGCCGCCGGCCATCGCGGCCGCAGAACCGCTGCCGGCGCCGGCCGACGCGGCAGCCCTCGCGCCAGCCGCTGCGCCGGCCGTCCCCGAGCATAAGGCCTGAAGCCGGCATGAGTCAGTCGGAAGAGTCCTTCCTCTCGCATCTGATCGAGCTGCGCGACCGCCTGATCCGCGCGCTCGCCGCCGTCGGCATTGTTTTCGTCTGCCTTTTCCCGTGGGCCAAAGAACTCTACGCGCTGCTCGCCCAGCCGCTTCTGGCGACGCTGCCGAGCGGCGGGCAGATGATCGCCACCGACGTCGTCGGCGTTTTCCTGGTGCCGATGAAAGTGGCCTTGATGGTCGCTTTCCTGATCGCCCTGCCTTACGTCCTCTACCAGGTCTGGGCCTTCGTCGCGCCCGGCCTCTATGCGCACGAGAAGAAGCTGGCGCTGCCGCTGGTCGCGGCGAGTGTGGTGTTGTTCTTCGTCGGCATGGCTTTCGCCTATTTCATGGTTTTCCCGATGGTCTTCGGCTTCATGTCCAAGGTGGCGCCCGAAGGGGTCGCCTGGATGACCGACATCGAAAAATATCTGTCCTTCGTGATGAGCTCTTTTATCGCCTTCGGCGTCACTTTCGAAGTGCCGGTGATCGTCATCGTCCTGGTCAGGATGCACGTCGTCGAACTGGCCACCCTCAGGTCCTGGCGGCCCTACGTGATCGTCGGCGCCTTCATCGTCGGCGCGATTTTCACGCCGCCGGACGTGATTTCGCAGCTGATGCTGGCCATTCCGCTGTGCCTGCTCTACGAACTGGGGATGTTGCTGGCGCGTTTTGTCAGCCGGCCGCAAGCCGAGGCGCAAGTCCCGCGGCAAACTTCGGACTGAAGCGGCTTGACCTTCAGGCGCTGATCGCCTGCTTCTCGCGCAGGAGTTCGATGAACTTGTGGCGCGGCAGCGGCTGATGATAGTAGAAGCCCTGCATGATCGCGCACCCCGACTGCTCGAGGTAGAGGGCCTGGGTCGCGGTCTCGACGCCCTCGGCAATGAGCTTCAAGCCAAGGCCGCGGGCGATCGAGATGATCGCCAGCACCACCGGAAAATGGCCGCTCGCCGAGTGGATCTGCTTGACGAAGGATTGGTCGATCTTGATCGTGTGGATCGGGAATCGATGCAGGTAGGATAGCGAGGAGTAGCCCGTTCCGAAGTCGTCGATGGCGACGCTGACGCCAAGCTGGCACAGCTTGTTGAGCTGCTCGATGGCGTGCTGCGGATTGCGGATGCAGATGTTCTCGGTAATCTCGGCCTCGATTTGCGAAGGCGCGATGCCGTAGTGCAGCAGGACGCGCCGCATCTTCTCGAAAAAGTCGCGGCGATCGAGATAGTGCGGCGAGATGTTCAGCGACAGGCGGATCGGATCGCCGCCCGCCGCATTGCACTGCACGAGGTCGCGGCACAGGGTCGCCAGCATCCAGTCGCTGATCGGAATCATCAGCCCGTTTTCTTCGGCGAAGGGCAGGAACTCGCCGGCCGTCAGCAGGCCGCGCTCCGGGTGGTTCCAGCGCATCAGGGCTTCGGCGCCGACGATGCGCCCGGTCTGCGAATCGACCTGCGGCTGGTAATAGATTTCCAGTTCGTCCTGCTCGAGCGCCCGCCGCAGGCTCTGTTCGAGGGCGATCTTCTGGTACGAGGCGTCGCGCATCGTGCAGTCGTAGAAAGCGTGCCCGTTCTTGCCCTGCGCCTTGACGTGATACATCGCCATGTCGGCGTGGCGCAAGAGTTCGTCGATCGATTCGCCGTCGGTCGGGTAGACGGCTATGCCGATGCTCGCCGAGATGTACACCTCATTGCCGTCGAGGGTGAAGGGCCGGCGCAGCGACTCGAGGAATTTGTCGGCGATGATTTCGGCGTCCTGCCGGTCGCGCAATTCCGGCAGAACCACCGTGAATTCGTCGCCGCCGAGGCGGGCCAGGGTGTCGCTGCGGCGCAGGCACTCCTTGAGCCGGCCGGCCAGCTGTTGTAGCAGCTCGTCGCCCTTGACGCGGCCGAGGGTGTCGTTGACCAGCTTGAAGCGGTCGAGGTCGACGAACATGAGGGCCAGCTCGCTTTCGTTGCGCTTGGCCTGGATCACCGCCAGCCCGAGCCGGTCCATGAACAGGATGCGGTTCGGCAGGTCGGTCAGGATGTCGTGGTAAGCCTGGTAGGAAATCAGCTCTTCGGCGCGCTTGCGGTCGGTGATGTCGCGGGCCACGCCGTAGGTCCCGAAAAACTCGCGCTTGCTCACCTCTTCGCCCAGGGAATACATGCCCATGGAATTGAACGAGATGGTGATCAGGGCGTTTTCGAAAGTGCGTTCCTGTTCCTTGTCGTTATTGCTCTTGAGGCGCAACTCGACGTTGCGCGAAGCGCGCTCGCCGACCCGCCGTTCGTTGAAGACGTAGCGGGCCCGCTCGAGATCCTCGTCGTGAATCAGCGCCGAATAGTGCTTGCCGATCAGGTCGTCGCGGCCGAACCCGAGCAGCTCCTGCATGCGGTCGTTGATGAAGGTGAATCGCCCGGCCTGGTCTATCGTGTAAATGATGTCCGGCGAGGAATCGACGAGGTAACGGTAAAGCTTTTCCGAGCATTCGAGACGCCAGGCGATATTGCGATTCTCGCATTCGAGGCGGCGCTGGCGCAGCGCGTTGCCGACGGTGTTGAGCAGCTCTTCGCGCGAATAGGGCTTGCGCAGGTAATCGTAAGCGCCGCGCTTGAGCGCCCCGATCGCCGCGTCGATGCCGCTGTCGCCGCTCAAGACGATGACCTTGGCGTCGACGCCGCTGGCCTTGATGAAATCCATGATTTCATGGCCGGAGAGGTCCGGCAGCCGCAGATCGAGCAGCACGAGGTCGAACTGCATCCTGGAGAGCTGCTCGATGGCCGCCGCGCCGCAGGCCGCCGTGACCAGCTGGTAATCGCCGTCCTTGAGCAGTTCGCAAAGGCTGGAGAGCAGGCGCGGTTCGTCGTCGACCAGCAACAGGCGCGGCGAGCCGGTTGCGGCGGCCTGGGGCGGCAGCTCGGCACCGCTCAGCGCGAAGCTGACTGCGGCCGTGTCATCTGCGGATATCGCGCTCATCGTCACCTCAGGCCGGATGCCGAACCGTTTCGCCCGGTTCGGGAAGGGCGCGAACCGGGAACAGCATTTCAAACGACGTGCCCTTGCTGCTGCTGCGACAGGCGATGAAGCCCCGGGCTTTCTTGACCAGGCCATACACGATGGACAGGCCCAAGCCCTGATGCCCGTCGCCCTTGCTGCTCTTTACCGGCGAAAAAATGCGCGCGAGAACTTCCGACGGAATTCCCGGCCCGCTGTCCCTGACGCACAGCTCGGCGTACAGCCGCCCGTCGCGGTTGACCTGGCCGTTGCAGGCGATCTCGATTTCGCCGCCGGCCGGCATCGCCTCGATCGCATTCTTCACGAGGTTGACCAGGATCTGCTTGATCGCGTCGGCGCCGCTCTCGACCGGGCAGGGCAGGTCCATGGTGTTGGCGACGATCTGCATGCCGGCGGGAAGGTACTCGGTATCGCGGAACAGCCTGACCACGTCGCGCACGACGCGATTGACTTCGCTGCCGGCCTCGCGCGGCGCCGGCTTCAGGTCGGCGAGCCCGTTGATGATCTGCCCGACGCGATCGATTTCCTCATTCAGAACCGATACCTCGCCGACCACCGGCTCGTTTCTTTCCAGTTTGCGGTCAAGCACGCCGAGGTAATTCTTGATGATCGACAGCGGGTTGTTCACTTCATGCACGACCCGGCGTGTCGCCTCGCGGTATTCGTCGCCGACGCCGGCCACCCGGCGCGCGGTTTCGCCGCGTTCGCCGCGCGCCGTCTCGAGCGCCGCCGCAGCCTCCTCGCCGAACGACAGCAGGAAGCGCTCGCGGGCCTGCAGGCCGGGCACTTGAAAGCGGGCCACGCCGCCGATCAGAACGCCCAGGCACTGCGTCCCGGCGTTGAGCGGTACGCACACCAGCGCGTCGCTGGCCAGAACCCGCAAGAGCTGCTGCTCGGCGATCCACAGCGGATTGCCGCTCTTGCCGATGAAGGCGGGACGCCCTTGCACGGCGGACGCGGCGATGGCGCCGCCGCCGCTGAGCGCGATGGAAAATTCGGCGAGACGCTGCTGGCCTTCGCCGACGGGAACGCCGACGAGCGCCTGGCGCTTGGCGTTGAGCAGCAGAACGATGGTGTCTTCGAAATCGAAAAGAATGCGCGCCGAGCGGCTGATCGTTTCGAGCAAGGCGCTCTCGTTACCCTGCTGCTGGGCGAACGAGCGGCCGGCGTCGGAGACGAGCACCAGGTTGCGCACTTCATCGGACAACTGCCGCTCGACCGGATCCTGCGGCGGCGCGGCGAGCGCCGCGGCGCTCGGTTCGACCAGTTCGTCGACGCCGGAGAGGTCGATGCCCAGGTAATCGGCAGACTTCATGACCTGCGAGCTCGCGCCGAGGACGATGTTCTGCAGCTCCGCGTTCTCGATGCCGCAGAGCAAGCCGGCGGCTTTGACAGCCGGATGGTCGTCGCCGTAATTGCTCAGCAAATGCGCCAGCAGAACGATGCGCACCAGCGGATGCGCGGCTTCGAGGCGAGCCGCGGGTTCGTGGTGGTAGAGCACGCTGTCGGCCAGGAAGGAGTCGAGGTTCCAGCGCCCGATCAGCCAGGCGCCGGCCTCGGTATGGGTGATGTTCAGCGTCTCTTGCTCGGCGGCGCAGAGCAGTTCGTCATCGCGCGCCAGGAAATTGGCGGCGTAGGCATCGGGCGCGGTGGACAGCAAGGCCAGCCGTCCGACGTCGTGCAGCAGCCCGCCAAGATAGGCCTCTTCGACCTGGGAATAGCCGGTCTTTTCGGCGATCGCCCGCGCCATGACCGCCGCCGAGAGCGAATGCTTCCAGAAGGCGCGCAGGTCGGTGTGCTTGGTGTGCGAAAAATTGTTGAAGACCATCCACTTCGACTACGACAAGGCCGACATAAAGTCCAACGACCGCGCCGTGCTGCAGGGCATCGCCGACTTCCTGAAGGCCTACCCCGTGGCCAAGGTCGAGATCGAAGGCCACTGCGATGAGCGCGGCACCAACGAGTACAACCTTGCCCTGG
>CAIXAY010000543.1 GCA_903917505.1 uncultured beta proteobacterium
CCCGGCTGCCGCCAAAATGATAGCGTCATACTCCCCCTCGTCGAGCTTGCGCAGGCGCGTATCGAGGTTGCCGCGCAGCGCCTCAATCGCCAGTTGCGGATAAGCGGCGCGCAGCAGCGCCGCGCGGCGCAGGGTGGAGGTGCCGCCGATGGCGCCCGCCGGCAAGGCGGCCAGGCCGTCATAGCGGTTGGAAACGAAAGCGTCGCGCGCCTCTTCGCGGGCCAGGACGGCGGCCAGCGCAAAGCCTGCGGGCATCTCCATCGGCACGTCCTTGAGCGAATGCACGGCGAGGTCGGCGCGGCCTTCGTGCAGGGCGACTTCGAGTTCCTTGACGAACAAGCCCTTGCCGCCGATCAGCGCCAGCGGCCGGTCGAGGATCTGGTCGCCGCGCGTCGTCATCGCCAGGATCTCGACGCGGCAGCGCGGGTAGAGCGCGGCCAGGCGCGCCTGCACATGCTCGGCCTGCCACAGGGCCAGTCGCGATTCGCGGCTGGCAATAAGCAAACGATCGGGGGCCGGGGCGGTCAAGGCGGAATCCTGAAATTGAGGCGGTTGAAGAAACCGGGAAAAGAGTTGCGATTTTAGCACGCCGGCGCCGGCCCCTTGTCGGCCCGCGCCCGGGCGCGATGGTAGTTCTCAGGCGGCGAGTTGTCGCGGTCCCCGGCGATCAGCCGCGCTGCTTGGCGTAGGATTTGACCAGCGGCCACTGCCGGCGGCTGACCGGCAGCTTCTCGGGAACGCCGCGCAGCACCGCCTGCCATTGCGTCTCGGCATCGTCGGCGGCGCTTTTTTCAAAGCCGACAATCGCATCCTTGGCGACCAGAGCGCTGCGATGCAGGCGAATGAAGCGCTCCGCAAACTCTTCCTCGAGATGGCTCAGCGATTCGTCGAGCAGGTATTCGCGGCTGGCCGTGCGCGCCGTGACGTACTTGAGGTCGGCCTTCAGATAGAGAATCTCGGGAAGCGGAATGAGCAGCAGCCGGCCGCGCTCATGGCAGGACAGGTGCGTCCGCGCGCCTTGCTGCAACTGGGCGAGCACCTGCGGCGCAGCGGGACGACTCTGGCGCGCCTTCTGCATCGCGGCCAGCAGCCGTTGTGCGCGCACCGGCTTGAGCAGATAGTCGATGGCGTTGAGTTCGAAAGCCTCGACCGCGTAAGCATCGTAAGCGGTGACGAAAATGATCGCCGGGGGATGCTCGAGACGCGCCAAATGCCGCGCGAGTTCGATGCCGTCCATTTTCGGCATGCGGATGTCGATCAGCGCCACATCGACCGCCAGGCCCTCGATGGCCGCGAGCGCCAGCATGCCGTCGGCCGCCTCGGCCAGCACGGCGTTGGGCACTTCCGCCGCAATGTCGGCGAGCAGATCGCGCAGACGCAGACGCGCCGGCATCTCATCGTCGACGATCATCACCGCGAGCGGGCCCGCGCTATTCACGCTTGCGCCTTCCCGCACGGCAAGACAATTCGCACGCGGTACTCGCGGCGGCCGTTCTTCAACTCGACCTCCTTCGTTTCCAGTCGCGCCTCAAGATCATAATACAGCGCCAGCCGCTCGCGAATGTTCGCGAGCGCCATGTGATTGCCGCCGGGCGCCCCGCCGCCGGCCGGACAGGGGTTGGCCAGCCCGATATGCAGTTCGTTGCCCTTGCGGGCAAAGCGGATGCGCACGGTACCGACCTCGCTCGAGGGTTCGATGCCGTAATAGACGGCGTTTTCCAGCAAGGGTTGCAAGAGCAGCGGCGGCACCTTGAGGTCCTCGGGAATGTCGACCACCCCCCACTCGACGTTGAGCCGCTCGCCGAGGCGCAGCTTCTCGAGGTCGAGATACTGGCGGCACAGCGCGATCTCGTCGGCGAGCGGCAAGAGGTCGCGGTGATCGCGCATCAACGCGCGAAACAGGTCGGCGAGTTCCTCGAGCGCCGTCTCGGCGCGCCGCGGCTCGGCGCGGATCAGCGACAGCACCGCGTTCAGGCTGTTGAACAGGAAATGCGGGCGGATGCGCGCGGTCAGCGCCTGCAGTCGCGCTTCGGCGAGCGCCGGCGAAAAGGCCTTGGCGCGCAACGCGAAATAGAACAGCATCGCGCCGGCGGCGAAGCTCGCGAGTGCGGCGGCGCGCAACAAGCGCTGCCAGCCGCCGCCATCCATCGCCATGAAGCGCCAGAAATCGACGAGTTCGGCGGCCGACGCCGCGGCCCCGGCGACCACCAGCGCCTGGCCGGCCCACGCCGGCAGACGCCGCAGCACGTCGTCGAGCAAGGCCAGCAGCGTGAGATTGAAGAGCAGCAGCGGCTGCACCCAGGCGGCCATGTCGACGTAGCGTTGCGCCCAATCACTGATGCCCGCGCTCTGCACCAGCGCCGCGCCGGCTGCCAGCAGATTCGCGCCAAGCAGGATGCGCAGCATGACACCGAAATTCCGGAAATCCGGCAGCGGCCGTCCCACCAGGTTTTGCTTTATACTTGGCATCAGGTCATTCTAGCCTATCAACCCGCCTCCAACATGTGCCCTTCGCCCCCATCCGCAGCGTCCCAATACACCTGGGCCGGCCGTTTTTCGGAACCGATGTCCGACCTCGTCAAACGCTACACGGCTTCGGTCGATTTCGACAAGCGCATGTGGCGCCAGGATATCCGCGGCTCGCTGGCGCATGCCAGGATGCTCGCCCGGCAGGAAATCATTTCGCCGCAGGACCTCGCCGACATCCAGCGCGGCATGACGCAGATCGTCGAGGAGATCGAAACCGGCGCCTTCGCCTGGTCGCTCGAACTCGAGGATGTGCACCTCAACATCGAAAAACGCCTGACCACCCTGGTCGGCGACGCCGGCAAGCGCCTGCACACCGGCCGCTCGCGCAACGACCAGGTGGCGACCGACATCCGCCTTTACCTGCGCGATTCGATCGACGACATTCTGGTGCTGCTGACGCAATTCCAGAACAACCTGCTCGACCTCGCCGAGCGCGAAGCGGCGACGCCGATGCCGGGCTTCACGCACCTGCAGGTGGCGCAGCCGATCACCTTCGGCCATCACCTGATGGCCTGGTTCGAGATGACGCGCCGCGACGCCGAGCGCTTCGCCGACGTGCGCCGGCGCACCAACCGCCTGCCGCTCGGCGCCGCCGCGCTGGCGGGCACGACCTATCCGATAGACCGCGAATTCGTCGCCCGGGAACTCGGCTTCGAGGGGGTCTGCGAGAACTCGCTCGACGCCGTTTCCGATCGCGATTTCGCGATCGAATTCTGCGCCGCCGGCGCGCTGCTGATGATGCACTTCTCGCGCATGTCGGAAGAACTCGTGCTGTGGATGAACCCGCGCTTCGGCTTCGTCAAGATCGCCGACCGCTTCTGCACCGGCAGCTCGATCATGCCGCAGAAGAAGAATCCCGACGTGCCCGAACTCGCGCGCGGCAAGACCGGGCGCGTCTACGGCCACCTGACCGCCCTGCTGACCCTGATGAAAGGCCAGCCGCTGGCTAACAACAAGGACAACCAGGAAGACAAGGAACCGCTGTTCGACTGCGTCGACACGCTCACCGACACGCTGCGCATTTTCGCCGACATGATTTGCGGCGTCGCGGCCCGCCCCGACAACATGCGCGATGCGCTGCGCCAGGGCTATGCGACGGCCACCGACCTCGCCGACTACCTGACGCGCAAAGGCCTGCCCTTCCGCGACGCGCACGAAGCCGTCGGGCTCGCCGTGCGCCGCGCCGAAGAACTCGGCGTCGACCTGCCGCAGCTGTCGCTCGCCGAACTGCAGGGCTTTTCGCCGCTGATCGATACCGACATCTTCGCCGTGCTGACTGTCGAGGGCTCGCTGGCGGCGCGCCAGCACTTCGGCGGGACGGCGCCCGACCAGGTCCGCGCGGCCATCGCCCGGGCGCGGAGCCGGCCGTGAAGCGTAGCGACCGCTTTATCCGCCATGGATAAGGTCGGCAAGTACGACCTCGTTCGCCAACTCGGCCGCGGCACGACGGCGACGGTCTATCTGGGCGTCGATCCCTTCACCCAGCGCGAAGTCGCGATCAAGGTCGCTTTCCCCGGCATTCTCAGGAACCCCGAGCGCGGCAAGCTTTACACCCATCTCTTCCTCAACGAAGCCTCGCTGGTCGGCAAGCTCTCGCACCCGCACATCGTGCAGATTTTCGACGCGGTCGTCGCCGAAGACCTTTGCTACATCGTCATGGAATACGTTCCGGGCGGCACGCTCGAGGATTACTGCACGGCCGACAAGCTGCTGCCGATCGAGCGCGTCGTCGAGATCATCTTCAAGTGCACGCGGGCGCTCGACTTCGCCTACCGCATCGGCATCACGCATCGCGACATCAAGCCGGCCAACATCCTTTTCGCCGACGACAATCCGAACTCGGCCGACATCAAGATTTCCGACTTCGGCGCGGCCATCGTCGATTCGCCGGAGCACACGCAGGTTTCCGGAATCGGCTCGCCGGCCTACATGTCGCCGCAGCAGGTCAGGGAACTGCCGCTCGACCATCAGACCGACATCTATTCGCTCGGCGTCGTGATGTACCAGATGCTCACCGGACATCTCCCCTTCCTGGCGAGCAGCAGCTACAACATCATTTACCAGATCATCCACACCGAGCCGGTCAAGCCTTCGGCGCTGCGCGCGCAAATCCCCGAGGTACTCGACGGCATCGTCGCGCGCGCCATGTGCAAGGACACCGCGCAGCGCTATCAGAGCTGGGAGGAGTTCGCGCACGATCTGGCGCAGGCTTTTCGCAGCAAGCAGCTGCGCTTGCCGGCGCGCGACTTCGCCGAATCCGAGAAGTTCGACACCCTGCGCGAGCTGTCTTTCTTCGCCGATTTCTCTGACGTCGAAATTTGGGAAGTCTTGCGTTTCTCCCAGTGGCGCGGCGTCTCGCCCGGCGAGACGATCATGCGCGACGGCGAACGCGGCGATTTTTTCTGCTTCGTCGCCGCCGGCGAACTCAAGGTGATCAAGAAAGGCCGGATCCTCAATCTGCTGCTCGCCGGCGACTGCTTCGGCGAAATGGCGGCGATCAGCCGCGGATCGCAAACGCGCGGCGCCGATGTCGTGGCGCTGACCGAGGCCAAGATCATCACGGTCAAGGGCGAAGCGCTACGGCAGGCGTCAGAAGCCTGCCGCATGCATTTCTACCAGGCCTTCCTCGAGGTTATGGCGAGCCGCCTGACGCTGGCCAACGCCCGCCTGGTCGCCGTCTAGCGCGCGCACGACGGCGCGACGCCGCCCCGCCCGACCAGGTCCGGCCGCTGGTAGCTGGTGCGCATGATTCCCGTGCTCGCATCGAACAAAACATCGAATCGCGCCAGCTGGTTCCAGTCGTCGCAGAAGCTCCATTCCCACACCAGTTCGTCGCGCGCCTTGAAATACACCGTCCATTGCGGCTGTGGCGGCCCGAGCACGCGCAACACGGCCGGCTGATCGCTTTTTCCCGGCTCGAGCCGGGCGAAATGCTGCGTGTCGAGGACAGCTTCTATTCTCTCGAGCCGGCCATCGGCGTCGATATAGGCCATGAAGGTTTGCGTTCCGGACGGACCGCGCGGATAGGCCAATTGCTCGCGGCCGTCGGGTTCCTTCCAGCGCATCGCCGGTTCGCCCATCGAGGCGACGACTTCCGCCAGCGTCGACAGCCCGGGTTTAAGATTGCTGCCGCTGTAGGCGGCGCACCCGGCGAGAAAAACGGCGAGGCAAGCCAGAGCCGCACACGCCCGGCTTGCGGTAAGGCGACGCCGCATGGTCATTGGTCTTCCCCCCGCATGGAATCAGACGCCAAAGTCGATCGGGTAATCCTGACGCTGGTAGGTCGAGCGCACGATGCCGCTCGACGCGTCGAACACCACGCCGAGGTAAGCCGCTTGCCTCCAGTCGTCTTCAAAACGCCATTCCCAGATGAGTTCATTGCGCGCGCGATATTCTACACTCGAATAATATGGGCCGAGTATGCGCAACACCGCCGCCTTGTCACTCTTGCCGCTCTCGATGCGGGCAAAGTGCCGCATGTCGAGCACGCCTTCAATGCGTTCCAGGCGGCCATCGGCGCCGATGTAGGCCATGAAAGTTTGCGTTCCGGACGGACCGCGCGGATAGGCCAATTGCTCACGGCCGTCGGCGTCTTTCCAGCGCATCGCCGGTTCGCCCATCGAGGCCACCACTTCGGGCAGCGTGGCGATACCCGGCTTGAGATTGCTGCCGCTGTAGCTGGCGCACCCGGCGATCAGCACCGCGCCGCCCAGAAGAATACCGCCCAGCAACATTGAAAGAGATTTGCGCATGCCGGCCTCCAAATCAAGCATCCGCGAGGAAACGATCAATCGGGTGCGGCAATGCCTTCAAGCAGTTTCTTGAGCTCGCCGCTCGCGTGCATCTCGCGCATGATGTCGCAACCGCCGACGAGTTCGCCGCGCACGTAGAGTTGCGGAATGGTCGGCCAATCGCCGTATTTCTTGATGCCGTCGCGTATGGCCTGGTCCTCGAGCACATTGACGCTGAAGAACAGCGGCAGATTGTTGGCCTGCAGGAGCTGCACCGCCGTTGCGGAAAAACCGCACATCGGCGCCTGCGGCGTTCCCTTCATGTAAAGCACCACCGGATTGCCGGTTACCTGTTCCTTGATCAGTTGCTGCACATCCATGGAAAACCTCGTTGTCGTTGAGAAGAAGCGTCGCCGTAAATAGAGCCTTACGCTGCCAGTGTACCGTTTCCCGCCGCCGCCGTCAGGATCCCGCCAGTCACCCGGGCTATCGCTGCACAGTCGCGCCACGAGCCAATTTCACTGAAGCCGGCAAGACTCAGCAAGCTGCTCGTTTCGACCGCCTGATCGTAACCGTGTTCAATCAACAGCCAGCCGCCGGGCAGCAGGTGTTCCGCGGCGCCGGCGACGATCCGGCGAATGCAGGCCAGGCCGTCGCCGCCTTTGATCCCGTCGGTGAGGGCAATTTGCGGCTCGAAAGGCAGGCCGTCCCGCTGCAGATGCGGATCGCCGTCGGCGACATAGGGCGGGTTCGCCACGATCAGATCGAAGCGCTCTTCGCCACGCGGCGCATCCCAGTCGCCGCACAGGACGCGCACCGCCGCGCCGTGCCGCGCGGCATTGGCGCGCGCCACGGCGAGCGCCGCCGCCGAGACATCGACCGCGGTGACCAGCGCCGCCGGGCAAAGCCGCGCCAGCATGATGGCGACGATGCCCGCGC
>CAIXAY010000544.1 GCA_903917505.1 uncultured beta proteobacterium
AAATCAGGCCACAAGAGGCCGACTGCAATACCGACGAAGAGGCCTACGAATATTTGAACCCACAAGGGAAATCTGCTCTTTTCTTTCACCGCTCCCACGACTGCTTCCATGATTGAACCCCCCTTTTTTAGATTGAAAACCACGAGAGCGAACACATGAAATTTATCGTCCGACTGATTTCACGGCTCGCGCCTGAACAAAGGACTTGCTGATTCTAATAGAATTAGGCGTAGTTGTGTCCGATTTGATCATGCCCGCGAACGAGGGGGCAGGCGATTGATGACGCCTCGAGGGCCAGTGGGGCCTCATAACAGATTGTTGCGACCAGCGAAGGCTCATCGCAGCCGGGTTTTCCAGAGAACAGGCCGCAGTAGAATCCGCAGCAAAGTGCGCGGTGCCTCAATGAATAGCTCGCATGAGACGGCTACTTGTTCGGTCGTTCCTTGTTCGATTGCTTGCACGCGTTCAAGAATGCCCGCACCACGGCTATTCGAGGACTGGCTCTCCACCACAACACGCCAACAGTTCTCGATTCCAAGGCATCTGGCAAGGGTATCTTCTTTATCGACAGGTTTTCAGGCCATGGCGGTGCCCAGTCCGGCACTACGGCAACACCGAGCTGACGGTCCACAAGGGCTGCAATTGCATCCAGCGCGTCCATTTCAAAGCAGGTTTTGACGTCCAGACGATGGTGTCGCAAATACCGATCCACGATCTGCCCGCCCCAGTGCCCGCGATCGTAGCGAATGAAGGGCTCGTTAAGAATCGTCGCATGGGGGTCTGTGACTTTCAGGGACGACGGTGCAAGCAAGATCAGCCGTTCCCTTCGCAGTGTCTGCCAGCCACAAGACTTGAGGATTGTAAACTGCGGCTGAACAATGATCGCCGCGTCGATATCTCCGGATACGACCTGCGGATACAACTCGAATGACGAGCCAGGCCGTACATAGAGTTCTATCTGCGGAAAACACTTTCTGATGTTGGCCAGGGCCGCCGGCATCAGTCCGGTTAGCGCCGTCGATGTGGCCCCCAGCCGCAATTCCACTACGCCGTGCAAGCCCTTCGAGCCGGCGATGGCCCTCAGATCGCGCGCCTCGCGAATCAGGGTTTGTGCCTTGCCGATAATGGCCAATCCCGACGCCGTGGGGCGAACCGTTCTGCCGTTGCGCAACAACAGCGCATCACCAATTTCTTTTTCCAGGACTCTGATTCTCTGAGCTACGGCAGGTGGTGTCAGCCCGAGTACCCGCGCCGCTTCGGCGAACGATCCTGTATCCAGAACGGTAATGAAAGTCTCTAGGAAGGCGGTGTCCATAACAAATAAATTGTTACCTTAGAATAAATATTAACAGACATTTTATTTCTTTTAATATCCGTGCAGAATATTGAGGTTTTCATTTCGCTAATCCCAGTTTCTCTCCAGCGTCGCCAGGGTGCTTATCCAGGGCGATGAAATCAGTATTGCGAGGAGCCAGATCATGAGCCAGTTTCTTTCGAAAAAACTAGAGGTTGTCCAGCCGTCGCCGACGATCGCCATCGCCAGGCTTGCCGGCGAGTTGCGCCGCAGCGGCAAGGACGTCATCGGCCTGTCTCAGGGCGAGCCCGATTTCGATACGCCGCGCCATATCTGCGATGCGGCCAAGGCGGCCATCGATGCCGGCCTGACGCGCTACACCGACGTAGACGGAACGCTCGAGCTCAAGCAGGCGATCGTCAGGAAGTTCGAGCGCGATAACGGCCTCAAGTACGAGACTTCGCAGATTACGGTTGGTACCGGCGGCAAGCAGGTGATCTTCAACGCGATCTTCGCCTCGGTTGACGCCGGCGACGAGGTCATCATTCCCGCGCCTTACTGGGTTTCCTATCCCGATATCGTGCGCATGTCGGGGGGAACGCCGGTGATCGTTCCGTGTTCGGAAAGCAACAGCTTCAAGCTGACCGCCGGGCAGCTGCGCGCCGCGATTACGCAGAACACGAAGTGGCTGATCCTGAACTCTCCGAGCAACCCGACGGGCAGCGCCTACAGTCCGGAAGAACTGCGCCAGCTGGCCAAGGTGCTGCTGGACCATCCGCATGTCCATATCATGACCGATGACATCTACGAGCATGTCAGCTACGCAGGCTGGGATCGCTGCACGATCGCCGCGGTCGAGCCGCGCCTCTATGAGCGAACGCTGACTTGCAACGGCGTATCGAAGGCTTTTGCCATGACCGGCTGGCGGATCGGCTATGCTGCCGGCCCTGCGCCGCTGATCCGAGCAATTGCCACGATCCAGTCGCAGAGCACGACCAACCCGAATTCCATCGCTCAGGCTGCCGCTGTCGCGGCCTTGAACGGCACGATGGATTTTCTCGCCGAGCGCAACGCGATCTTCAAGGAGCGCCGCGATCTGGCGGCGGGAATTTTCAATTCGATCCCCGGAATTTCCTGCCGGATTCCCGAGGGCGCCTTCTATCTGTTCCCGTCGTGCGCGGGCTTGATCGGGAAGACAACGCCGTCCGGAAAAGTCCTGAACAGCGACGAGGACGTCGCCAAGTTCTTCCTGGAAGAGGCGCTGGTGGCAGTCGTTCCGGGGTCGGCGTTCGGCTTCTCGCCGTATTTCAGAATCTCGTTCGCGACATCGACGGAAAAGCTCAAGACCGCCTGCGAACGAATCTCCAGGGCCTGCGGACTGCTCAAGTGAATTGAGCGGCTCGCCGGCGGAGACCTTAGTATCATGCAAGAAGCGCATTCCGCTTTCCGTTGTTATCGAGGCCGTTCCTGCCATTGCCGCATTCGGCCGGCCAATAGACATCGCCTCGCAACCGAATAACTCTTGAAAGGGCAGTCAATGTCACAAAGAATTCGCGGGATCCTGTCTCCCGTCGTCACCCCGTTCAATGCGGATCTGTCGCCGGACCCGAAGCGTTTCATCGAACACTGCAAATGGCTGATTTCGCAGAATGCCGGACTCGCCATTTTTGGCACCAACTCCGAAGCCAATTCGCTCAACGTCAACGAGCGCAAGTTCCTGCTCGAATCCTTGTTGCTGGCCAACGTGGATCCCGCAAAGATGATGCCGGGAACGGGTTGCTGTTCGGTGACCGATACCGTCGAACTGACGCGGCATGCGGTGGCTGCCGGGTGTGCCGGCGTGTTGATGCTGCCGCCGTTCTTCTACAAGAACGTCCCCGAGGAAGGGCTGTTTCGCTTCTATTCGGAAGTGGTCCAGCGGGTTGCCAGCAATGATCTGCGCATCTACCTGTACCACATTCCGCCCGTTTCGCAGACCCCGATAACTGCCGGTCTGATCGAACGGCTGCTCAAGGAATACCCGGGCACAATTGCCGGGATCAAGGACAGTTCGGGTGACTGGAACAACACGGAAATGTTGCTGAAGAATTTCCAGCCGGCGGGATTCGACGTCTTCTGCGGCAGTGATCCGTTTCTGCTACAGACGATGCGTGGCGGCGGCGCCGGATGCATTACCGCGACCGGCAACGTCAACCCGGCGATGATTGCCGATCTTTACTTGCATTGGCAGTCGGCCGACGCCGACGCCCGGCAAGCGCGGGTCACGGAAATCCGCCGCACCTTCGAAATGATTCCGCTGATCGCTTCGATGAAGTCGGTCATCGGCTGGAAGCGCAAGGATCCGCAATGGGCCGAAGTGCGCCCGCCACTCGTCAAGGCGCCAAGAGACAAGTTCGAACAGCTGTGCGCAAGACTCGATGAGATCGGGTATCAGATGCCGCTCTAGTTGCTGTGGCTGTTGGTACGGAGGCCAACGGTGTGCTGATGAAGCCAAATTTGATTCGCTGAGAACCGGCCGGGGACGGCACCCGGCGATTCAGGCTTAAGAATCATGCATGCCCTTGGCTTCATTTATTTCGCCGCGGTTCTTTTTCGAGAGGAAAAAGGTGACAGCACCCACAGCGATGGCCGCCGATGTGGCGAGCAAATAGGTGATGGCGATCCCCTGGGTCGTCAGCAGGGCGCCGACGACGGTAAAGAACATGGCGTTGCCACCCGAACCTGCGATCACGCCGCCGAGCAGATTGGAAGCACTCTTCCCCCCTTGCTGGGAATGCGTGAATGCCGCAAAGATGATGCTGAAAGCGGGAAAGGGCGCTAACAGCCCGCTCAACTGAGGTCCAAGCGTATTCGCCACGGTCGTCAGGAGGACGACCAGTGCCGTCGCGCAAATGATTCTTCCCGGCAAATCCCACTTCGGCGCGATCAGATCTTGCGTGGATAGGCTGTGATGCTCGACCAGCCGGGCCGATGAAACGATGCAAACCAGAAGCACCGCCAACGCCGGCCACAACTGCCAGGAAAAAAGATTCAAGACGAAGGTCGAAGCGAAAAAAGCCGCGATGGAGGCGATCGAGCTCATTTTCCAGGAGTGGGAGCGCGCGACCGCAATGTAGGCAAGACAAAAAATGCTGATGGAAATCTGGCCGGCCAGGCCGCCGACCGCGGACCGGCCGGCAAAGTCCCGGCCATACTCGAGGGCAAGGAGAAAGGAAACCGGGCCGGACGTCAGCGGCAGCCCGATCAGCAGGCCGCTTAAGGCGGACCCCCATCGTCTGCCGGCCAGGGTAACCGAGCCGATCAAAAGCGGCGTGATGAATAGTTTGAACGCAAGGATCAGCATTTCTCGGCCAATAGCCAATACAACCTCATGTCGTATGCAAATACCGAATTTGCCGGTTGTGACGCTATCGACAAGTTTGTTCCCGCAGCCCGCAGGGAGCCTGCCGGAAAAAGGATTCTACAACGGTGGCGGGAGTCCGAGCGAGGGGCGTGATGCCAACGACGTTTCGGCCTCAACCCGATTCCTGGGACGAAGCATCCGGCGCTACGGCATGCTGAAGCGCCACATACCGGCGATCGTGTAAAGCTGCGGCGATATCCCTGAAATCGACCGGGACGAAATCGTAGCGATCGTGCGGCGCATGAACGCTGAGAAAGAACGCTTCGTCAGTGGTGCTGGGATTGAATACCTCGTGCTTTACGCCCGGCGGCATCGCACAAAAACCACCGGGCTTCAATTCAAACCTGCCGTGGCCCTCCGGCCCTTCATAGCGGATTTCCAGAAGGCCCTTGATGCCAAAGAACAAGTCGAAAATTTGCGAGTGCAGGTGGACGGGAACACCCGATCCCGGAGCAACACGGAATACGGCCGTCTGCACCGGCCCTTCGACATGAATTACGCCTTTTTCGCAACCCGGGCGGCGCGCTTCCAATGCCACTTGCGTAATGTCATCGACGGTGACGACTGGTCTTTGCCCCATTGATGTCTCCGGCGCTTGCTGGCGATCAGCTGAAATCGCGAAGGCCAGCGTTGATCAGCCCCGTGCCTCTTGCCAGTACTCGACACAGGCCCGGGCAAGCGCGCGATTGGTATCGATGCTGATCGGCAGATGGCGCGAAGCGATGCGCTCCAGCGCAATCGGCACCTCGGTGCAGGCCAGGACCAGGCGAGTCGCCCCACGCGCCAGCAAGGCCTCGGCCACTTTCTCCAGCAGCCGCCCGCCAGCCTCGACATCACCGCCCTTGACCGCGTAGCAACCCGGCGTAAACCATTGGTCGAGTTCGTCTTCGGTCGAACACAGGCAGCTTATGCCTTCGGCCTCGATGCGCTGCTGGTAGAGTCCGGAGGACAGCGTCCCGCGCGTGGCGATCAGGCCGACCGGGCCACCGCTCGCCGCCGACGGACGGCGCAGGATACTCAAGGTCGCATCGACAATGTGAATCAGCGGCACCGTGCTCGCCGCGGCCAACTCGGCAAACCAGTTGTGCGCCGTGTTGCACGGAATGACGATGCGCGTGGCGCCCGCGGCGAGCAGATGTTGCAGTCCGTTGAGCATCGCCGGCAGCGGCGATTCGCCGGTTCCGGCCAGGGCTTTCTGGCGATCCGGAACTTGGGGGACGTTCCAGGCGACCGCCGGCACATGGTCCTGGTCGGTGGCGGCCGGCATTTCCTGCACCAGCTTGTGCAGGAAATCGACGGTGGCCAACGGCCCCATGCCGCCGAGCACGCCGATCAGGGGTTTAGGCTTGGTCATGGTTCAGGGATGCGGCAATCCGTCGGCAAAGCCGAAGGCATCGCGGTAGCCGAACAGGCCGACCGATCCGCCGGTATGCACGAAGACGATGTTCTGGCCCTTGTGGAAGACGCCCTTGCGGATCAGGTCGATCAGTCCGGCGAAACCCTTGCCGCTATACACCGGGTCAAGCAGGATGCCTTCATGCCGGGCCGCCAGGGTAACCGCTTCGACCATGCCCGGCGTCGGACGGCCATAGCCGGCACCGACGTAATCGGAGTTGGCGACGATCGTCTCGCGCGGCAATTCGCCGCGGATGCCGAGCAGTTCCCAGGTCTGCCGGGCCAGCTTATAGACGCTTTCTTCCTGTTTCTCTTTGGGCTGGCGCACGCTGATGCCGAGCACCGGCAGGTGGCTGTTCAAACCCTGCAAGCCGGTGACGAGGCCGGCCTGGGTGCCGGTGCTGCCGGTGGCATGCACGACAAGGTCGATCGGCAGGCCGCGGTCGTTGGCCTGCTGCACGATTTCCTGGGCACAGACGACATAGCCGAGTGCGCCGACCGGGTTCGATCCGCCGCCGGGGATCATGTACGGGCGTTCGCCTTGCGCGCGCAAACGTTCGCCGACCAGGGCGATCTCGGCATTGAGATCCTGTCCGGCCGGACGCACTTCGAGGGTGGCGCCAAACAGGCGGTCGAGATAGACGTTGCCGCTGCCGTAGTAGTCGGGACTCGCGCCATCGACGCGCTCTTCGAGCAGGGCCGTGGCCTTGAGGCCGAACTTGCAGGCGGCGGCGATGGTCTGGCGGACATGGTTGGACTGGGTGGCGCCGTGCGTAATGACGTGCGTAGTTTTCAGGGCCAGCGCCTCGCCGATGAGGAATTCGAGTTTGCGTGTCTTGTTGCCGCCGGTGGCGAGACCGGTATTGTCGTCGCGCTTGATGAAGATTTCCGGCCCGCCGAGCAGGCGGGTCAGATTCGGCATGTGCTCGAGCGGCGTCGGCGCCTGCGTCAGGCGTACACGGGGGAAGCGGGTCAGATCCATGGAAAGTCACTTTCGGTTGGAGAGATTGGGATGTGAATTGAATTCTCTTGGGCGATGCAGTTGCTACCTGGCTGATCGTATTCCGCCGAAATCCACCTGTAAAACAGTTTGTTTGAATGCATTCTATCTACGGAACTGATTCAAAGGTGGCGTTCGCGCCATATTTGGGGCTATACGCCATCGACGCCGCACAGAGCGAGAATAGCGCGGATGCCCGGGCTGATGTGCTTGTTGCTTTGCAGAATGATCTGAAATTTTCTTTCCAGGTTGAGGAAAGGGGTTCCGACCGGCACCAGCCACCCGGCGGCGAAAGCATCCTGCAGTTCGAGCAAGGGCAGACATCCGACCCCCAGTCCGGCACGCACGGACTGGCGAATGGCTTCCGGCTGCTGGAGTTCGAAGGCGACGCGGGCAGTCAGGCTGGCGTTGGCCAGAGCACGGTCAACGACCTCCCGGGTGCCCGAGCCTTTTTCACGCAAGACCCAGGAGAAGTGCCTCACTTCATCGATGGTCGCGTTTTTTCCGGCGAGCGGATGTTCGGCATGGACGAATACGCTGAGCCGGTCATGGCGCCAGAAATAGGTTTGCACGCGTTCGTCCTGCACCGGACCTTCGACGAAGCCCAGATCGATGCGATAGGCCAAGAGATCGGCGATGACATTTTCGGTGTTCTTCAGCGACAGGCGGACATGGCATCCGGGATATCGGCGTGCCAGTTCGCTGAGCAGCGAGGGCATCAAGTGGCTGCCGATCGTCAGGCTGGCGCCGAGATGCAGGTCAAAGCCGAGTGCTGAATTGCTGGTGGTCGCTTCGATTTCCCGCACACGGTCGAGGACATCGAGCGCCTTCGGCAACAGTTGCCGACCGGCTTCGTTGAGCAGCAACTGGCGCCCGACCCGGTCGAAGAACGGCACATCAAGTTGTTGCTCGAGTTCGGCGAGTGCCATGCTGGCCGCCGATTGCGTCATGGCCACGGCTTCCGCAGCCCGGGTGACGTGGCCGAGGGTGGCGATGGCCGCGAAGATCTCAAGTTGGCGCAGCGTGATATTCATCTATAAAGCTTATCGTTTGCATCTGTACTATCTGTTTTACAGATTGTATCGGTGCGCCGTAGAGTTCGCCATGTTTTCTTTCGCGGAACACAAGGTGGCCTACGTCAAACGGATCGTGCCTGGAATCTTGCTGGTTTCGGGCCTCGGCGCGGTGGCTTATGGCCTGTCACAGTTGGGCCTGATGCGAAATTTCGGGCTGGGTTCGCTGACGCTGGCTATCCTGATCGGTGCGCTGCTCGGAAACACGATCCCCAGTCTTAGTCAGAGCACCTATCGTGAAGGCTTGACCGTCGTGCAGCGCCGCTTCCTGCGGACGGGCGTGGCGCTTTACGGGTTCAACCTGAGCGTGCAGCAAATCGTCCATGTGGGCGCCACCGGCGTTCTGGTTGATGTCCTGATGGTCGTATCGACGCTGCTGGCCGGGTGGTTTATCGGGACCCGCTTGCTCAAGATGGATCGCAATCTTGTGCTGCTGGTGTCGGCCGGCAGCGCCATCTGCGGCGCCGCGGCGGTTCTCGCGACGGTGCCCATGCTCAAACTCGACAATAAAGCGATCGCCGAGAATGGTGCGGTTGCCGTGGCGACCGTCGTGCTGTTCGGCACCCTGGCGATGTTCCTTTACCCGGTGCTATACACCACCTGGCTGGGTGCCGGGCATGTTGATTTTGGTATCTACGTCGGTTCGACGGTGCATGAAGTCGCCCAGGTGGTGGCCATCGGCAGTGCGCTGGGTGACACGATCGCGCACAACGCAGTCATTGCGAAAATGATCCGTGTCATGTTGCTGGTGCCGTTTCTGCTGATTATCGGCACCCAGTTGACTGGCCGCACGGCGGAAGGAAAGCGCAATGCCATCCCGATCCCGTGGTTTGCCCTTTGCTTTGTCGCCTTTGCCGGGGTGAATTCACTCCAGATTCTCCCCGAACAGCTGGTGCAAGTCCTGCGCTTGAGCGGCCTCCTGCTGCTCACCACAGCCATGGCCGCGCTGGGGATAGATACCAATCTGCAACGCATCGGCAAAGCGGGGCTTCGTCCGCTGTTGCTGGGGGGCGGACTATTCATACATCTGGTTCTGGTCGGAGGGTTCTTTAACTGGCTGGTTTACGCGGCAGGGTAGGAACGAACCGATTGGCCGAGATGCCCCGCCGGCAGTTCGTTGATGCGTTTGTCGTGAGGTGAAATTACACAGCCCGACCAGGCGGTGAACCGCGGACGTAATTTGCTCTCGTGCTACATTAGCCGGGAGCTTGGACTGCGCTTATCGAAAAACGATTGGAATAAGGAGACGGCACCATGGGCGTTATGACAGTGCACGAAATACGCGCCGCGATAGAACGGGGCGAGTGGCGCAAACCGACTTCGGGGCTGGCCGCCGGCTTTACGCAGGCCAACGTGGTGATTCTGCCGAAGAAATACGCTTTCGATTTTCTGTTGTTCTGCGGGCGCAACGAGCGGCCCTGTCCGGTCATCGACGTCTGCGAGGCTGGCATCACCGCGCCGCCGGTCGCCGGCCCCGGCGCGGACATCCGCACCCAGATCCCGCGCTACCGCATCTATCGCCATGGCGAACTCGAGCGCGAGACCGAGCATATCCGCGACCTCTATACCGACGACATGGTCACTTTCCTGCTCGGCTGCAGCTTTACCTTCGAGCAGGACTTGCTCGACAACGGCGTGCCGGTGCGCCACATCGAACTCGACCGCAATGTCCCGATGTACATCAGCAACCGCGAATGCCGTCCGGCCGGAATCTTCTCCGGCCCCATGGTGGTCAGCATGCGCCCTATCCCCGAGGCGCTGGTCGCCAAGGCGACGGCGATCACGGCCCGATACCGCCGCGCGCACGGCGCGCCCATCCACGTCGGCGACCCCGCCGCACTCGGCATCAAGAACCTGCAGCGCGTAGACTTTGGCGACGCGCCGGAAATACGCGCCGGCGAGGTGCCGGTCTTTTGGGCCTGCGGCGTCACGCCGCAAATGGCTTTGCAGCGCGCCAAACCCGATCTTGTCATCACCCACGCGCCCGGCTATATGTTCATCACCGACATTCGCGACAAGGACCTGGCCGAGGCGTGAGCAAACCCGATGTACAGCAGATCGTCGCGCGCGTCGACAAGCTGGCGCGCCGTGACGCGACCGGCACAACGCCGGGCCTTGCGACAGGGCCTTGCGGACGGAGCCTCTTCGTTGTGGTCAAGCCGCTCTTGTCACTCTGCAGCACCCGCGGCCTACCTTGACTCCTTGACGATGCGTCCGAAGGCCGGCTGCACCGGCCGCGCATTGGGCGGGTAGAGCCGCTGAAAGATTGCCAGCTGCTCAGGCGACACGCTTTGCGGCTGCTTGATGACGACCCAGACGACATCCTCGGTGCACGGCGGCACGGTCAGCGAGCCCATGAAGGTAAAGTAGCGCCGGTTGTCAGGCAGCAGCCGGTTCATGTCAATGTTCTGCGCCGGCGGCATCACGTCGCCGCCAGCCTCGAGCGGCAGGTTGTTCAGGGCCATCTGGACGAGCGGGTTCTCGCTGCCTTTTTCGAGCAGTACCGTGACTATCAGCAGCTTGCCGTCGGCCGCCTTATGAATGAGTTGCGCGTCCATGTCGAAGACGCGGCCGGCGACGCTGATCTCGGACGGACGGTGAAATTGAATGCGCAGCAGCTCGTAGGTCTTGCCGAGCAGGGTCAGGCCACCGCCATAGACCGCCACTTGCAGGTTGCGCCCGCTATCGACGACGCGGAACGGCGCCGGACTATAGTTGAATTGAATCGTCTCGAGATCGACCGCGATGCCGTCCTTCAGATCGATCGGCGATTGGCGGCGCCCCGACGCGCAGGTCGCGTACTCGGCTTTCAGGCGGCTCCAGTTGTCCGGCCCGCCGTCGCCGGCATAGGCCCACGCCGTGTTCGGCGGCGGCGAAATGCGCGCGCTCGCCGTGCGCATGCGCGGGCTCGCGGACGCAGCGCGGCGCGGCGCGCGCTTCACTTCCTTGGCCACTTCCTGCTCGAGCAGCGCCGCATTGGCCTTGCGCAAATCGCCGGCCGCCTCGCTCACCTTCCCGGCCGTGCGGTTCGCCGCGGCGACCGCCTGCGCCGGACTTTGCGGCCGGCACACTTCGCGCAGCAACTTGTCTTCCGGCGTGCCCGAGCGCACCGGCATGTCGAAAGGATTTCTCACTTCCTCTTCGCGCAGCAATTCGCCTTCTTCCTTGTAGTAGCTGCGCTTGACCGTGGCGTAGGTCCGCTCCAGGCAGTCGTAGCGATTGACCGCTTCGATGATGCGGTAGGAGGCCGAGGTCTTCGGGTCGACGATAGGCTTGTCGAGAACGACGCGTCCCTTGGCCATGGTCTCGCCAGCCGGGTCGGCGGCGATGCTGGCGCGGTCGACTTCGACACGCTTGCCCGGTTCGCTGGCCACGGTCTGCCAGGCCGCGCCCGCCGGCGCCGCGGCCAACAGCAGGGCGGCGAGCGCAGCGCGAGCTTGGACACCCAAGGCAGGACTCCCGCTATTCGCTTTTATACTCATCCTCTGTTTGACGGAATATCCGGGGAATACTTTAGCCGAATTTGCCATGTCGCCGGCAATAAACTTCGGGCCACGGCGGGCGCAACTTGCGTAATCCCCGCAATTCCAGTAACTTGCGAGATCACGTTAGGGGTGCCGCGCCGGCTGGCGCAGCTGAGACAGTCCCTTTGAACCTGTGCGGGTAATGCCGTCGTAGGGAAGCGAAAGTCGCAAACATTCTTGCCTCAAGCCTCCCTCCCCGACCTCCCCGCGTTTCTCCGTGCCGGCCTCCCTCGGCAGGGATCTTCGCAAGGAAACACCATGAACGCCAACGAAAAATTCATCGCCTCCGACGCCCACGTCGACGCGGCCGCGATCAAGCCTCTGCCCAATTCGCGCAAGATTTACGTCGAAGGCAGCCGACCCGACATCCGCGTGCCGATGCGGGAAATTTCTCAATCGGACACCGACACCGCTTTCGGCGGCGAGAAGAACCCGCCGATCTATGTCTATGACTGTTCCGGCCCCTATTCCGACCCGCAGGCCCGAATCGACATCCGCCAGGGCCTGCCGGCGCTGCGTGCGGCCTGGATTGCCGAACGCGGCGACTGCGAGGAACTTGCCGGGCTGACCTCGGAGTTCGGCCGCGCCCGCCTGAAGAAAGCGGTTGCCGACAAGAGCCTCGACGAATTGCGTTTCCCCGGACTGCAGCGCCGGCCCTTGCGTGCCAAAGCGGGATGCAATGTCAGCCACATGCATTACGCCCGGCGTGGCCGGATCACGCCGGAAATGGAATACATCGCGATCCGCGAGAACAACAATCGCCGCGCCTATATCGCCGGCCTCAAAGCGTCCGGCCCGCAGGGTCAAAAGCTCGCCGACATCCTCTGCCGCCAACATCCCGGCCAGAATTTCGGCGCCGCCATGCCGGATGAAATCACGCCCGAGTTCGTGCGCTCGGAAGTCGCCCGCGGCCGCGCCATCATCCCGAACAACATCAACCACCCGGAAAGCGAGCCGATGATCATCGGCCGCAACTTCCTGACCAAGATCAACGCCAACATCGGCAACTCGGCCTTAGGCTCGTCGATCCAGGAAGAAGTCGAGAAGATGACCTGGTCGATCCGCTGGGGCGGCGACACGGTGATGGACCTGTCCACCGGCAAGAACATCCACGAGACCCGCGAGTGGATCATCCGCAACTCCCCCGTGCCCATCGGCACCGTTCCCATTTATCAGGCGCTGGAGAAGTGCAACGGCGATCCGGTACAGCTGACCTGGGAGCTCTACAAGGACACGCTGATCGAACAGTGCGAACAGGGCGTCGATTACTTCACGATCCACGCCGGCGTGCGCCTGCCCTACATTCACCTCACCGCCAACCGCGTCACCGGCATCGTGTCGCGCGGCGGCTCGATCATGGCGAAGTGGTGCCTGGCGCATCACAAGGAGAGCTTCCTCTACACGCACTTCGAAGAAATCTGCGATTTGATGCG
>CAIXAY010000545.1 GCA_903917505.1 uncultured beta proteobacterium
ATGTCGCAGATGCAGTTGATGCGCATCGTCGCGCCCTACCTCTGGGGCGCGCTGGCCGACCGACTGACGGCCAGGCTGCTCATTGTCCGCGCCACCGCCGTGGCCACGCTGTGCGTCTTTCTCGCCTTCTTCTTCGTCCGCCGTTTCGACGGCCTGCTGCTCGTCATGAGCGTGCTGGCCTTCGTCTGGGCTGCCGCGCTGCCGCTGGTCGAGGCCCTGACCTTCGACCATCTGCGCGACAACGCCGCGCGCTACAGCCACGTCAGGCTGTGGGGCTCGGTCGGCTTCATCGTCGCCGTGCTGGCCACCGGCATCCTGCTCGATCATCTGCCTCTGGACAGCCTGCTGTGGATCAGCGTTGTCGCGCTCGCCGGCATCGCGCTCTGCGCCATGCGGGTTCCTGATACCGCCGTGCATTTGCAGGTGGAGGACACGCCGCCGGTCGGCGAGATTCTCCGGCAGCCGCGGGTGCGGGCCTTGCTGGCGGCCTGCTTCGCGATGACCGTCGCGCATGGCGCGCTGAACATTTTTTTTTCGATCTTCCTCGCCGGCCACGGCTACAGCAAATCGGCGATCGGCGCGCTGTTCTCGCTCGGCGTGCTCGCCGAGATTGCGGTGTTCTGCTTCATGTCGCGCATCATGCGGCGCTTCAGCCTGCGCGCCATCCTGCTGACCTGCTTTGCCGCGGCCATGGTGCGCTTCGCGATGATCGGCTGGGGTGTCGATCGCCTGGCCGTGCTGGTGCTGGCGCAAGTGCTGCATGGCCTGACCTTCGGCGCCTGCCATTCGGCGGCGATCGCCGCGGTCAACCGCTGGTTTCCCGGGCGCACGCGTTCGCGCGGCCAGGCCCTTTATGCCAGCGTGTCCTTCGGCGCCGGCGGGCTGGCCGGCGGTTTGCTGAGCGGCTGGACCTGGGATTATCTGGGCGGCGAGCTGACCTTCGTCCTGGCTTCGCTCTATGCGCTGGTTGGCTTGCTGCTGGTCGCCGGCTGGATCAGCGAAATAGCTGTCGGCGAAAATCGGGTGTCAGGCGTTGTTGATCCGGTGGACGTCATTTGACCAGACCATTGCTCATTGTCCGGCCTGGCAAGGCTGACAGCCCAGGCCGGCCGTGCGATAATGAAATCCTGAGGCCGCTTGCGGCTTTTTCGGATGAAGAACTATGCCGCAAACCTTATACGAGAAACTCTGGCAGAGCCACGTGGTGCATGAAGAGGCCGACGGGACGGCGCTGCTTTACATCGACCGCCACCTGGTGCACGAAGTCACCAGTCCGCAGGCTTTCGAGGGATTGAAGCTGGCCGGGCGCAAGCCCTGGCGCGTATCGTCAATCGTCGCCACGGCCGACCACAACACGCCGACCAATTTCTGGGAGCGCGGCATCGAGGATCCGGTTTCGCGCCTGCAGGTCGAAACGCTGGACGCCAATATCAAGGAAGTCGGCGCGCTCGCCTACTTCGCCTTCCGCGATCCGCGCCAGGGCATCGTGCATGTGATCGGCCCCGAGAATGGCGCGACGCTGCCCGGCATGACCGTCGTTTGCGGCGACTCGCATACCAGCACGCACGGCGCTTTCGGCTGCCTGGCGATCGGCATCGGCACCTCCGAAGTCGAGCATGTGCTGGCGACGCAGTGCCTCTTGCAGAAGCGCTCGAAGACCATGCTGGTGCGCGTCGACGGCGAATTGGGCAAGGGCGTCACCGCCAAGGATATCGCGCTCGCCGTGATTGCCCGCATCGGCACCGCCGGCGGCACCGGCCATGCCGTCGAGTTCGGCGGCAGCGCGATCCGCGCGCTGTCGATGGAAGGGCGCATGACGCTGTGCAATATGGCGATCGAGGCCGGCGCGCGCATGGGCTTCATCGCTGTCGACGACACGACGATCAGTTACCTGAAGGGTCGTCCTTTCGCGCCGAAGGCGGAACAGTGGAATGCCGCCGTCGCCAGTTGGCGCACGCTGCACAGCGACCCCGGGGCGAGCTTCGATCGTGTCGTCGAAATGCGCGCCACCGATATCGCGCCGCAGGTGACCTGGGGCACTTCGCCCGAAATGGTCGTGGCGATCGGCGGCAGGGTCCCCGACCCGGCCGCGGAAAAAGATCCGTCGCGCCGCGAGGGCATGGAGCGCGCGCTCGTCTACATGGGGCTCGCCGCCAACACGCCGATCACCGACATCGCCGTCGACAAGATCTTCATCGGTTCGTGCACCAACTCGCGCATCGAGGATCTGCGCGCCGCGGCGAAAGTCGTGAGCGGCCGCAAGGTGGCGGCCAGCGTCAAACTGGCCCTGGTCGTTCCGGGTTCCGGCCTGATCAAGCGCCAGGCCGAAAGCGAAGGGCTCGACAAGATCTTCGTCGCCGCCGGTTTCGAGTGGCGCGAGCCGGGCTGCTCGATGTGCCTGGCGATGAATGCCGACCGCCTCGAGGCGGGCGAGCGCTGCGCGTCGACATCGAATCGCAATTTCGAGGGCCGGCAGGGGGCCGGCGGTCGGACGCATCTGGTCAGTCCTGAAATGGCGGCAGCGGCCGCGCTGGCCGGGCATTTTGCCGATGTTCGTGACTTACTTTGAGGAGACAAGAATGAAGAAAATCGCTTTCCTTTTGGCCGTCGCGTGTGCGCTGCTATCGTCGGCGTGCAACACCGTCCAGGGCATGGGCAAGGATATCGAGAAAGGTGGCCAGGCGATCGAGAAGGCCGCCAAGTAAGGCGCCACCGCGCCAAGTTTAAAGGGACATTATGGAAAAGTTCGTTCGCCTGCAAGGGCTGGTCGCTCCGCTTGATCGCGCCAACGTCGACACCGACGCGATCATTCCGAAGCAGTTTCTGAAATCGATCAAGCGTTCCGGCTTCGGCCCCAACCTGTTCGATGCCTGGCGCTATCTCGACGTCGGCGAGCCGGAAATGGATAACGGCAAGCGGCCGCTCAATCCGGATTTCGTGCTCAACCAGTCGCGTTATCAGGGCGCGCAGATCCTGCTGGCGCGCAAGAATTTCGGTTGCGGCAGTTCGCGCGAACACGCGCCGTGGGCGCTGCTCGATTTCGGCCTGCGCGTGATTCTCGCCGAAAGTTATGCCGACATCTTTTTCAACAACTGCTTCAAGAACGGCGTCCTGCCGATCGTGCTGCCGGCCGCCGAACTCGACGAGCTGTTCGCGCAGGTCGCGGTGACGCCGGGTTACCGGCTGACCATAGATCTCGAACAGCAGCGGGTGCTGCGCCCCGACGGCAAGGCGCTGCCTTTCGCCGTCGACGCATTCCGCAAGGAATGCCTGCTGAACGGCTGGGATGACATCGGCCTGACCCTGCGGCATGCGGAAAAGATCCGCGCTTTCGAGG
>CAIXAY010000546.1 GCA_903917505.1 uncultured beta proteobacterium
AACATCCAGATGACGGTCAAGCTGATCTGCCCGATCGCCATGGAAGACGGTCTGCGTTTCGCCATCCGTGAAGGCGGTCGTACCGTCGGCGCCGGCGTCGTCGCCAAGATCATCGAGTAAAAGACGCTGGGGCGTTCCGGCAACGGGCGCCCCTGGTCTCTGCTGCAGGGGTATAGCTCAACTGGCAGAGCGTCGGTCTCCAAAACCGAAGGTTGGGGGTTCGATTCCCTCTGCCCCTGCCATCACTAAAGACACATAGCTGGCGAAATGGCCGATAAAATCAAATTTGCGTTAGCGCTGTTGCTGCTCGTCGCCGGCGTCGCCGGTTTCTACTTCCTCGCCGAGCAGGCGATGATTCTGCGCGTGCTGGCGGTCCTGGCCGGCATCGGACTTTCCGCCGCGGTGGCCTGGCAGACCGAACCGGGCCGTCAGTTTTTCGGCTTCGCCAAGGAAGCGACGACCGAAGCGAAAAAAGTCGTCTGGCCCTCGCGCAAGGAAACTCTGCAAACGACCGGCCTGGTCTTCGCCTTCGTGGTGGTCATGGCCTTCTTTCTCTGGCTCACCGACAAGAGCCTCGAATGGGTGCTCTACGACCTGATCCTCGGCTGGAGGCACTCATGAGCAAGCGCTGGTACGTCGTCCACGCCTATTCGGGTTTCGAGAAGAGCGTGCAGCGCGCCCTCGAGGAACGCATCCAGCGCCAAGGCATGCAGGACGTCTTTGGCAAGGTGCTGGTTCCGGTCGAAGAAGTCGTCGAACTGAAACTCGGCCAGAAGAGCATTTCCGAGCGCAAGTTCTTTCCCGGCTACGTGCTCGTCGAAATGGAGCTGAACGACGAGTCGTGGCATCTCGTGAAAAGCACGCCCAAGGTTACCGGTTTCGTTGGCGGTTCGGCCAACAAGCCGACCCCGATTTCCGAGAAGGAAGTCGAGAAGATCATGCAGCAGATGCAGGACGGCGTCGAGAAGCCGCGTCCCAAGGTGCTGTTCGAGCCGGGCGAGGTGGTGCGCGTCAAGGACGGTCCGTTTACCGACTTCCACGGATCGGTCGAGCAAGTCAATTATGAAAAGAACCGCCTGCGCGTTTCGGTGACCATTTTCGGCCGCGCGACGCCGGTGGAACTCGAGTTCGGCCAGGTCGAGAAGGCATAGGCCTGGTGGTAGATCGCGGCACGTTCGCGCGTGCCGCCGCAGCGCGGCCTCCGGGTCGCATTTGTCGTTGGGGAGCGCCGTAAGAAAGCGCGTTCGCACCCATTTAAAGGAGTTGTATCGTGGCCAAGAAAATTGTCGGCTTCATCAAGCTGCAAGTGCCGGCGGGGAAGGCTAATCCCTCGCCGCCGATCGGACCCGCGCTCGGACAGCGCGGCCTCAACATCATGGAATTCTGCAAGGCGTTCAACGCCCAGACCCAGGGCCTAGAGCCGGGCCTGCCGATTCCGGTGGTGATCACCGCCTTCGCGGACAAGAGCTTCACCTTCATCATGAAGACGCCGCCGGCGACTGTCCTGATCAAGAAAGCCGCGGGCATCCAGAAGGGCAGTCCGAAGCCGCACACCGACAAGGTCGGCAAGCTGACGCGTGCGCAGTGCGAAGCCATCGCGACGCAGAAAATGCCCGACCTCACCGCCGCCGATATGGACGCCGCCGTGCGCACGATCGCCGGCAGCGCCCGTTCGATGGGCATCACCGTGGAGGGCCTCTGACATGGGCGCTTTGAGCAAACGTCAAAAGGCCTTCGCCGGCAAGGTTGACCACAACAAGAATTACCCGGTCGCTGAAGCGATGAAGCTGGCCAAGGAATTCGCCACCGCCAAGTTCGACGAATCGATCGACGTCGCCGTCAGCCTCGGCATCGACGCGCGTTAATCGTTTCAGCTGGTGCGCGGTTCGGTCG
>CAIXAY010000547.1 GCA_903917505.1 uncultured beta proteobacterium
CCTTGCGCTCGATCTCGCGCAGATCCCGCGGCTCGGCCAGACCCCCGCGGAAACCGCTTTCGATCGTCTTGCGCACGGACGGCCAGCCGTCCGCGGCCGCGAGGCCGCAGCGCGCGGCCGCGTCTTCAAGCGAAGCCCGCACAACGCCTTCCGCCAGCGCGCCGGCAGCCACGAGCTGCGCCAGGGCAAAGGCCGAGCGGTTGAGCTGATCGTTACGGCTACCTTCAAGGGCGCCAGATACCGCCCTCGCCTCTTTGTCGAGGGCGGACAGCGCGTATTTGCGTATGGCCTCAGATGCCGCGCCGGCGTCCGAGGGTTGCCTTGGCGCGGTCGGCAAGCCCATGGCGGGTGCGCCGAGAACGTGATGGCTCGCGCCCGGCGCCCAGCGACCGCGGCGCAGGATAAAATCGAGGAGGAGCGGCGGCGCTGCGGCTATCGCCGCATCGCCACGTTTATTTGCCCAGGTGTAAGACTTGCCGTCGGCTCGCGCCGACGGCGGCAGAATCACGTAACCCCCATCCCCGCGCACATCGACGCGACGCACCAGGCCGGCACGGTTGCCGGGCATTTCATAGGACTCCGGCAACCTGAAATAAAAATGCTGCCCACCGCGGGGGGTGTCGACCGTGAGCGTCGCCGGCAGCGCTTCGCCTATTTCCGCCTCGACGGCCGCGCGCAGCGCTTCGAGCTCGAAAACTTCGCCGGTCTTTTCGTCGGTGCCGGCGTCAAGGTCAAGCACGAAGGCGCCGATCGGCGCCCCGGTCGGCACACCGATGAGCGCGGTCGGATAGCGCGACCACCATTCGCCGATCGCTCGCTCGTCGAGAGTCGCATCCTCGAAACCGTGCTCGGTCAGCGGCCGCTTGGTCTTGGTGTTGCACGGGAAGACCGGCCATCCGCGCTGCGCATAGGCCAGGGCCGCGGCGAGGAGGCGGGAGTCACTCATACGTCCCCCATGAGCGCCAGCGCCAACGCCCGGCCAGTGCGCCGCGGCACAGCCTGGCCAATCTGGCGCACGACCTCGGTCTTGGTACCAACAAAATGATAGGGACGCTTTTTTGTCGAAATCGACATGGCGGCGGCCAACTCGTGCGGTTCGAGCATGCGGAAAAGAATGTCGTAGTCACGACCGCCCGTAACCAGGTTGACATGACCGCTCGCGCAGACGGTTGGCGCCGGCGCATCGACCGAATGGGTGCGCGGCGCTTGGCCGGGGCGCCCGCCAAAACTTGCGGCGATGAATGCCAGCTCACCGCGATTGGCCGTCGTGAGCGTAGGCAACGGATCGTCGATCGACCTCGCGCGGTTGCTGCCGTCCTGATGCGTAACGGGAACAACGAGGCCGAACCGCGCCTTGGCGGTCGCAGTCGGCAGCGGATCGACGACTGACTTGCAAGTTCTGCCGGAGCCGGACCCATAATAAGGCGCAATCAAAGCACACGCGCCGCCGGTCGGTATGGTCGGAATAGGATCACCGGTGCCGCGTGGAGCGGAAGCCTGCGAAAGCACCGACAGTGGCAGATCGATACCGCGCGCATCGCAGTGGTGGCGCAGCACCAGAATAAACGGCTCCGGCCATCCGAACCTGCGAATGCCGGTGGCGATTCTCCGCAGCGTTTTCGGCGCCAGTGGCCGCCGCCGATCGAAAATCGAACGGCCCTGGATCGACCAGTCGATCACATCGTCGCGGACCGAGCGCCACGGGCGCGTTCCAAACAGGTCGGGATTTTTCGAATGCGTTGGCGTCGGCCAGCGGAGAGGCCTGCCATCGCTGCGACCGAGAATGAAAAGACGCTGGCGCGTGGTTGGATCGCCATAGTCGGCACAATTTAGAACACGCATCTCTAGCTTGAAACCGACCGCCTCAAGCGCTCGCCACCAGGCCCTAAAGTATTCGCCTTCGCGGCTTTTGACCGGCTTGCCGGTGGCGGCGTTTACCGGACCCCAAAACCTAAATTCCGGGACATTTTCGAGCAGCAACCGCCTTACGCGCAACTCGGTGCACCAGCGCACCACATGCCAGCCCGACATGCGCTGCTGATCGTTGACCGGCTTACCGCCTCGTGCGCGGCTGAAATAGGTGCACTCGATTCCAGCGGCGAGAAGATCGAGGCGCCCGCTAGGGACGAGTCGCGCTGGCGACGCCGCGTCCAGGGTAACGCAATGCACTTGGGCGCCGGGATGATTGCGGGCATAAGTCTGTGTCGCTACGTCCCAATGATTGACGGCGAGAAAATCGGGACGGAAGCCCAGCTCGACCAGCGCGTCATTGATGCCCATGCTCAACGACCCGGCGCCGCAGAAAAGGTCCGCGACCTTGGCTCGCCGTCCGGCTGCTGCCGACTGTAGCGTCATCCGGCCGCCAATTCCTTGATGCGCTCGCGCAGCACGCCGTCGCGCTCGATCATGGCAAAGATCGTCACTGCCTTGGCGTAGGCGGCATCGGTCAGCGCATGCGCCACGTCATCGGGCGGTTTGGCATCCGCGCCTTGCGCCTTGAGGGAAGCCGCCAGCAGCTTCGCCGCCTCGTGCGAGCCGCCGATGCGCACGCGCTCGCGTTCCAGCACCTGGCGGATGGCGGAATAGGAAAGCTTCATGCCGCGACCTTTCGCGGCTCACGGGGCACCCGTAAGTCCGCGTCGTCGCAGCGCACCCGCGTATCGGGATCGATCGCCCCCACGCAGACGAACCATTCCGACACATGGTATCGCAGCGCGCGCTTGGCGGCGGCGAGATC
>CAIXAY010000548.1 GCA_903917505.1 uncultured beta proteobacterium
AATAAACCAAGGTGCCTTCGCCCTGGCCGAGCACGACCCGCCTAAGGGCACCTGGCTTGAAAATCGAGAAGACGTTAATCGGCAATTTCTGGTCGCGGCACAAGGCAAAGGCCGTCGCATCCATCACCCTCAGATTCTTTGAAATCGCCTCGTTGAAACTGATCCGGTCATAGCGCGTCGCCAGCGGATCCTTTTTCGGATCGGCCGAATAAATGCCGTCGACCTTGGTCGCCTTGAGCACGATCTCGGCACCGATCTCGGCACCGCGCAAGGCCGCCGCCGTATCGGTGGTGAAGAACGGGTTGCCCGTACCGCCGGCGAAAATGACCGTCCGGCCCTGCTCAAGGGCACGGATCGCCCGGCCGCGAATATAGGGCTCGACGACCTGCTCGATATTGAGCGCCGACTGCACGCGCGCCACCATGCCGGCGACGCGCATCGCATCCTGCAGCGCGAGGCCGTTCATCACCGTGGCCAGCATGCCCATGTAATCCGCCTGCGCCCGGTCCATGCCGGTGGCCGCTGGCGCGACGCCACGGAATATATTGCCGCCACCGATGACCACACCGACCTGCACACCCAGATCGACGACGCTCTTGACCTCAGCGACGATTTCCATAATCGTCTGCCTGTTGATGCCATAGGCATCAGATCCCATGAGGGCTTCGCCGGAGAGCTTGAGCAGAATGCGCTTGAATTTGGGCGTGTCGGTCATGGTCGTCGGCTACTTTTGTGCGGCAGCGGCTTGCGCCGCAACTTCGGCGGCGAAATCGTTCGAGCGCTTCTCGAGCCCTTCTCCGACCACGTAGAGGACGAAGCCGGCAACCGAAGCGCCCTTGCTCTTGAGCAGCTGCTCTATCGTCTGCTTGCCGTCCTCGGCGCGGACGAAGACCTGAGCGAGTAGCGTCACTTCCTTCAGGTACTTTTGCACCGTGCCTTCGGCAATTTTCTCGAGCATCGCTTCCGGCTTGTTATCGGCGCGCGCTTTTTCGATGGCGATGCGGCGCTCGACATCGAGCAGTTCGGCAGGAACGCCGCTGGCGTCGAGCGCTTTCGGCTTGGACGCGGCGATGTGCATGGCCAGGTCCTTGCCCAGCTGCTCGTCGCCGCCGATAAGATCGAGCAGCACGCCGACCTTGGCGCCCATGTGGATGTAGGACACCAGCTTGCCCTTGGCCTCGAGGCGGGCGAAACGGCGGATCGACATGTTCTCGCCGATCTTGCCGACCAGCGCCGTGCGCGTCGATTCGACGGTGCCGGCGCCGACCGGCAGCGCCGACAACGCCGCCACGTCGGCCGGATTCTTGCTGACGACGAGCTCGACGCAAGTCGCGGTCAGTTTCAGGAATTCGTCGTTCTTGGCAACGAAATCGGTCTCGCAGTTGACTTCGATGATCGCGCCGCGCTTGCCGTCGGACGTGATGTTGACGCCAACGATGCCCTCGGCCGTGATGCGGGTCGCGGCCCGCGTCGCCTTGTTGCCCAGTTTGATGCGCAAAATTTCTTCAGCCTTGCCCATTTCGCCATCGGCTTCGGTCAGGGCCTTCTTGCATTCCATCATCGGCGCGTCGGTCTTTGCGCGCAGCGCTGCCACCATGCTTGCGGTAATTGCCGCCATTTTTTCTCTCCACTTGCAGACACGGCCGGTATGACCGGCCGCACCGCGTTCAAATCAGTTCAACAAAAGTGCTTGCAGATCGCTTATTCGGCTTCTTCGACAAAATCGTCGCCGGATGCTGCGGCAACGATTTCCTCGACGAACTGGCTGCGGCCTTCGAGAATCGCGTCAGCCACGCCGCGCGCATACAGGCGAATCGCGCTCGACGAGTCGTCGTTGCCCGGAATGACGTAATTGATCCCGTCCGGCGAGTGATTGGTGTCGACCACGGCGATCACCGGAATGCCGAGCTTGTTGGCTTCGGTGATGGCGATCTTGTGATAGCCCACGTCGATGACGAACAAGGCATCGGGCAGGGTGTTCATGTCCTTGATGCCGCCGATCGACTTTTGCAGCTTGGCCAGTTCGCGCGTCATCATCAGCGCTTCCTTCTTGCCGAGCTTCTCGAGCGAACCGCCTTCGGTGATCGCCTCCATGTCCTTCAGGCGCTTGGTCGACTGCTTGATCGTCTTGAAGTTGGTCAGCATGCCGCCCAGCCAGCGCTGGTCGACGTAGGCCGAGCCGCAACGGATTGCTTCTTCGGCGATGATTTCACGCGCCTGGCGCTTGGTGCTGACGAACAGGATATTGCCCTTGTTCGACGACAGCTTGCGCACGAAAGCCATCGCTTCGTTGTACTTGGCCAGCGTTTTTTCGAGGTTGACGATGTGGATCTTGCTGCGGGCGCCGAAGATGTACTGAGCCATCTTGGGGTTCCAGAAGCGGGTTTGATGGCCGAAGTGAACACCGGCCTCCAGCATTTGA
>CAIXAY010000549.1 GCA_903917505.1 uncultured beta proteobacterium
ATATTGCTCGGTCAGTTCCAGCCAGGGATCACCAGCATGGCGCTTTGCCTGCTCCTCCTGCGCCGCTTCGCTAACGGTGTCGTCGGTGATCCACCATGGATGGCCTTGGCGGTACAATACCACCGCTTCCGCCCATAGCTGATCGCGGTCCCGGCGCAGAGCGTCGATGTCGATCCGTGTGCATGCGATCGACCAGAATCGTCGGCCGCCGGTATCGTCGCGCAGGTAGGTATCAGGATTGCAGGTCGCGGCGAGAATGCCTTGCCGCGGATGCTCGGCAATGCGGCGCGCGTAAGGCGAGCGAAATATATCTCTCGTGCGGCTGATAAATTCCTTGATCCTACCGACATCGGCTTTGGTGATGCCTTGCAGTTCGGAAAATTCCACGATCCAGCGTCCGCCGAGCTGCAGCGCAGCATCCTTGGATCCGATCTCGGCTATCTCGTCGGTAAACCATTCGCGGCTCGCAAGGATTTCGAGCGCGGTTGATTTCATGAGTCCTTGCTTGCCTTCCAGAACAAGCATGTGGTCGGCTTTGCAACCTGGCTCATAGATGCGGGCGATGCCGGATATCATCCACAAAAGGAAAAACGTGCCGGCGATTTCTTGCGTGTCTTCCGGCGCCCCGAAATAGGTCGCGGCTCCGGTCGCGAGTCTCGGCGTGCGATCCCACTTCAGCAAATCGAGATAATCCCGTACCGGGTGAAACGCGTTCTCTCGCGCGATAGCCTGTACCGCCTCGTAAACCAGTCGCGTCGGCACATTGACACCATGAGCCTGCAGCCACGCCGCAAGATAGGTATCGTCAACGTCGGTCCATGGTTGGTCTATCAATTCAGGATCCAACGCCCATGGCGGCGCCGCGCGCATGATCTCACGTTCGGCGAACTCGTTATAGGCGAGCATGCCTTGCATTTCCGGGGCTTTGCGCAGTGCAATCATGACGTTTAGGACGCATGGCTTCGGCGCGGCTTTGTCGGTCAGCAGCATGCCGGCCTGCCATACCGGCAGCGCGGCGAGGCGCCGCTTCCAGCGCTCGCGCGCTTCGGCTTCGTCAAGGGGTTCGGTCGCGCGTTTGCCGCTCATCGCCGCACCCGCTTCCGGCGCGGCTTGAATCCGAAGATCCGACGCAATTCGTCTTCGGACATCCGCCGGATTCGTTCGGCAAGCGCATCAATGGCAGTTAGCCGTTGCGATTTTGGCGGGGAGTCGGTATTTTCGGTGTGTTGCCTTCCGATGTCTACCGATGCCGCCGCCCGCCGTGTCCCCGGCGGGCGTCGTGCTTTCTGGGTCATGGCTTACGCGAGCGCGTCGCTCCCTTCCTCCTTCGAAGCAATGCGCTTGCGCTTGGTAGATCCATGGGGTCGGCCACGCTGGCGAAACCCAACGGCATCACACCACGCATCAAATTCGGCGACCGGATAAAACGCGGTGCGATGTCCCGCGACCACACGCAAGATATATCGCGGGCCGCGGCGCCCCAGCGAATCCAGTGCAGTATCCGCGATGCGGTGGCCGCGCTCGCGGGCGCGGGCGACGGCTTCGGGGCGGAGTAAATCTTTGCTCATGGGGGAAGACTGGCACGCGGATTCGATGCGGCCCTATAACCAATTTTAATTATTTCCGCCGCCGCCACCACGGCCGGCGCGCGGCACGGCTTTCATCGCCGCTCTTCCTCCGGCAAGCTCCCGAAATAAACATGCGAAGCCGCTCCGCCGTGCATGCCGTCAGGGAACTCCCGATGAACCACGGAATCTAGCGCCGAGCGCAGGTGCAGCAGCTTGCGCAGCGCCTTGGCCGTCAGGCGGCGCAGCAGGCATCTTTTGCCGTAGGCATTCGCAATCGCGCCTTCCGCCGTGGCGAGGCATCTCTGCATGCGCTTGAGATCGATGCCGAGTTGCCAGTGTTCAGACTCCGTCAGCGGAACAAGCTGCCGCTTACTTCTCACAAGCGGAGAAGATTCGCCGGCACGGATTCGGAATAGCTGGCGCTCCCGATCGAGGCATGGCTTGCCGGCATCGATGAAGAGCCTGAGCGGATGCGGCGAGACGTTTAGTTCAAGGGCTACGTCGTCCAGCAAAATCCAAATCGACCATTCCACGCCGCTGGCAAGATCGCAAAACCGCGCGCCGCAGCTCGGTCCCACGATGTTCGGCACCATCCGGATGAGTTGATGAATCGCGGTGAGGTCGGCGTAGACGGCCACGAGGAGGGTCTTGTCGGGGGCTTTGCGGGTCATGGTGCGGCCTCAGAACGGCGGCAGATCAGCGCCGTCATGCTCCTGGCCTGCGTCGCGGTTTTGAGCCATGAAACATTCACGCTCGACTTCCGCAAGCCTTTCCCGTTCCTTGGCTTCCGCAAGACGCTGCCGCCACTCCGCGAAATAAGCATCATCTGTAAACACGCGGTTATACGCGGTTTCAGCTTCATCCGAGTAGTCGCCATGGCAGCTCCCTATCCAATAGCTGGCATGCGTGGCTACGTCGGCGCGCTCGCTGAAATTGGTGTATTCGGCGAAGCTCGGCACCCGCAAGCGGCCGATCAGTGCGCGTGTGTTGGCAGCGCATCGCTCAAGGCCGGCGGCAAATTTTTCCAACCGTTCATCGATGTTTCCGGCTTTCAGGCATCGTTCGCAAACGCGCAAGCCATCATGGCTTTCCGCGAGAACTTCGACTTTTTCGGTATGGCCGCCGCAGACATCGCACGGCCACCGGGTAAGGACGTTTGTGGTTACGAGTTTGATTTCGATGGGGCTGCTGTCGGTCATCGTGGACTCCTTGTGTTGGGTGGCTGGCGATAAAGAACGGCAAGGCGGGCGGTCATGGCGCGGCCATCTCACGGGCGATGCGTTCGCGCCGCCGCAATTCGGCTTCCCACGCTGAATCGTCAATCGGGGTTAATGCGGCCTCAGCGCCCTGCGCCGCAATCCACCGCAATATATCGTTCTGCCACCGAAACCGCCGCCGCCCGACCCTCACCAATTTCGGGAAGCTTGGATCCTTGGCATCGCGGCTGCGCCAAAACATATGGCTGGGGTCGCCGAGGTAGCGCTGGCCCGCGATCTTTTCCGGCAGCAAAACATCGTCAACGCGCGAGGGAGGCGCGGCCAGGCCATCGCTCGCTTTGACACGGCGAATCGTTTTGGCAGATTCCTTTGTGAGCACGGCAATTCCTTCCGTAGCGTCCGTTAAGTTGGATACGAAACTTGGGGCGGATACTGCGGAAGCGGGTCCGAATCTATCAAGGACAAAAGGGAACCTCCCCACATGAGGAGGTTGAGAAGCGGGGAGGTTGCCAAACCAAACGAACCCGTGTCCCAGTATGTCCGAAGTCCGGACATACTGCCGGTTGCCACACTCGATGAGCTTGGCATCTCTCGCCAGCGCCTTTCTGAGCGCGAGCTTGCCGGCGAGTAGGTTTCGAGACAAGTTGTCCCGAAACCTCTTGGCGGGATCATATGGCAAGCCATTTTCTCCCAAGCTCATCGAGTGTGGCAACCGGCAGTATGCCCGGACTTCGGGCATACTGGGACACGGGTTCGTTTGGTTTGGCAATCTGCCCGCTCTGCTGGCCGGCCTGCCGAAATTGCATCACCAGCAGCACCCATCAAGCCAGTCTCAGTTGCGGATTTATCCGCACCTGCCTTGCGAGCTTGTCTAGGCCCGGCATGTCTAGCCGGCCAGACCCCACAGGGTTTACCCGCGCCTTTTCAGTTGAGGATAAATCCGCAACTGCCTTGCGGGCTTGTCGTGGCGGCGCAAACATTCCATCACGGAACCTTTCATCTCGCTCACCTGCTGGTACAGTGGCCAATTGGCCACTCTGCTTGCAACCTTTTGCCAATTGGCAAAAAGTCTCTCAAGGTGATGCGAGCGCTGTTGCCGCCGATCAACTTGACATTGTCAACTTGATTAGCCTTGCCGGTCCGTTTTTCAGTTGGTGAATTTTCACCAACAGCCTTTCGTGCTCGGCTTACGGCCGGAGGCTTCGCGGCGGTCGGTGGTGGGGCTTATATTAGCCGTTAATATAAGAGTTTTGCGGAGATCGGCGACACAACGGTCGACCATGCCGTCAGAGTGCTGCGCCCATTCTTCGCGTGACGGCCAGTTCATGGTCATGGCGCTACCGCGGCGCTGCGGCGCGGCGGCATCTTCGGCGGCTCGGCGATCTTGTTCACCAGCGCGTCGATAGATTCGCCTGTGATCTTCCGGCAGCGCCCGATCTTGGTCGAGCGCAGATCGCCTTTTGCCAGCAGGCGGTTGATCGTAGAGCGGGAGACTCCTAACTTGCCTCCCGTTTCCTTGATTGAATAAACCAGTGACATCGCATCCTCCAGAAACCGCGCGTAGCAGCGCGGCACGTCAGGACGCTATGGGAACCCGCCGAATCCGCTCCAGCGAATTCGTACCATTATCCGAATTCACGATTTCGTGATCGCGGCGACATGCTCGGCCCATGCGGCGAGCGCGGCGGCTTTTTCGGTGCGGTAATCGTGCACGTTGTAAACACGATCCAGGCCGGGCTTGGCGTGGCCTAGAACGGCTTCTCTGGCGTCGCGATCGATGCCGAGCGCCGCCATGCCTGTGTCGGCGCTGCGGCGGCAGTCATGGAATGTCCAGCCGCCGATGCCGGACTCCCGACGCAGGATTTCGGCGAGCCGCTTCTGGCCGGCATAAGGCCGTTTGCCGTCGACCGAGAACACGGGTGCCGCTCCCTGTCGGCTTCCGATCTGATCGCGCACGATCGCCATTGCCAATTCCGGCAGCGGCAAAAGATGGTCACGTTTCGTTTTGTAGCGGGCGGCCGGGATTATCCAGTCCGCGGTGCCGGGCGCAATTTCGGTTGCGAGCATGCACCGCGCCTCATCTCGGCGCGCGGCAGTCAAAATCAGCATCTTGGCAAAGGCACCAGCGGCGCCGCCGATGCGCTCGGCGGCATGCCAGATGGCGCGCAACTCGGAATCCGTGAGCACCCGCTGGCGCGGCTTCTCAAGGTTCTTGCGCCGCTTCACGGCGGCGACGGGATTAGACTCTAGATGCTTATGGGCCGGACGCTCCATTGCCCATGCGAACGCGGCACGCAATTGGGAGCGCACCCGATTCACCTGGGCGCGTAGGTCCGCTGCCTCTAACCTGTCGAGCATATCGGCTACGTCATGCCGGCCGAGGTCTACAAGCCGGCGCGCGCCGATATGCGGGATCACCCAGGTTTGGAATAGCCGCTCAGTCAGCTTCCAACGTCGCTGATTCCGCTTGCAGTAGGTATCGACATAATCGGCGACAAGATCGGCGATGGTGAGCGAAGCCGCCGCCGCTGCCTCCTTGGCCTCGGCCTCGGCCTTCGGCAGATCGTTCCCCCGGAAGGCCGCGCCCAGCACGTCCAGGGCACGCTGGCGGGCGTCCGACAGCTTCAATGCTGGATAGGCGCCGAGCGTTTCCCGGCGCTGGGCGCCCCCTTTGGGTCGGTAGCGGACAGCCCATGTCTTTGCACCCGCCGCCGTCACCCGGAGCGTGAGCCCGGATACTTCGGTATCGGTGATATCCAGGCGCCCGGCGGCGGGCGGTTTAACTCCGGCGACGGTGCGATCGGTGAGCTTCGGCATATGCTTCTCCCAAGGCCGGGGACTTACCGGGGACTTACGCTGACTTGTTTCCTGACGTGCCGCGCCGTTGCGCTAGGTGTCAGAAACCGCAGTTTTCCGGGCTTTTGGTACAATAGCACGCAACGCGGCACATTAGGAAACGCATAATCGCCCGTCTCCCAGACGTGAAGCCTCCCTGTTCAAATTGCCAGGAATCCCAAGGGGTTCCTGGCCTTTTTGTTTCTGGGGTTTGGCGCTGGGGACTTATCGGGGACTTGCGGCGACGGGAGCGGCCTCGCCGCGCCCCGGCGGTGGCTACAGGCGGCTAGTGCTGGCTAGTGCTGGCTATACGCGGTGCGCTGCGCCCGCCTGATAATGCCGGCATGAGCCGCGCCGTTTTTATAATTGGTTGGGGCGCCCTGTGCGGGCGCTACGGTCTCAAGCGCGCAACAGTTGTCCGCTGGATTCGGCGCGAGCAATTCCCGGCGCCGGTAGAACTGGGCAAAACCTATATCGGCTGGTATCTCGCCGAGGTCTTGGCCTGGGAGCGGTCCCGCCAGCGCCGCGATTACAAGCGGCCGTTGCCTCTCCGCGGCGGCTTGACGGCAGAGAATCGATATTGCGGCGGTGCGCGCGGCAAGCCGGCGGCCGAGACTGCCGCGCATCTGGATCAGCGCTGCTTTGACCGCCTAATCAAGTTATGGAACAGCGGCGCCAGCGGCGCGGCGATCATGAAAAAATTCCGCTGCAGCCGCGCCGCCTTAGAGCGCGCCGTGAATCAGCTTCTCGGTAAAGGACTCATACAGCGCCGCGTGCGGGGCCGGCCACGCAAGCCTATCGCCCAGGATGCCGCAACGCCGCGCAACGGGCAGGCGCCAGGCGCGATATCGCCCGCCGCCGCTACGACGGCCCCCGATGTCGAGCGAGCGCCCCAGCGCAGTCCCGTAGCAGAAAATGAAGGAGTTTGAGCAATGGCGCAGTATTCGGCGGTCCCGCAGTGTTTCATCGAGGTCTATCCCGCCGAAGGCGGCACCTTTGCGATTCAAGGCGGCCAGATTCTCGGCTGCGTAGTGAATCGGGACATCGCTGCGGCATCGGGCAGCTTCGAAATACAGTTAGCGCCCGGCGGCCCGCGCGGAACCAACGCGGCGCCATCATGGTCGGATATTTTGACGCCGATGTCGTTGTGTTTAATCGGCATGAGCCGCGGCGCGTACAGGCAAGTCGTGATGGTCGGCGTCGTCACCAGCGTCCAGGAATCGCAAATCTGGCGCGAAAACGTGCAGCGGACCATCGTCGCGCAAGGGCAAGACTTTGGGTATTTTTTCGCGAGTTTCAACTGGTGCAGTTTGTCGTTCCTCGGCTCCGGCGGCGCCGCAGCGCTGGCGGAAGCCGCTGGCGCGGCGCCGCAGGCGGGTCTCTTGATGTTGCTCAGCGCCAGCGTGCTGCAAGGCCCGCCGGATGCAGTGGCGAAACAATGGTTCGCCAGCAGCCCGAACGGCATCATGTCCCGCGTGTTGCAGAACACCAGCGTCCGCTACCGCCAGCAAAGCGTCGGATTCATGACCGCCATGGCGTCGGTCTTCGAAAGCTATCCGGGATTCCAGATCCCATTCGGCGACAGCATGATCTCGACCGAAGGTTCCTGGGACGCCAAGTTTCGGGCGATTTTGGAATTTCCGTTTTTCGAATATTTTGTGACGACGGCGCCGCTCGGATTCTATGCCGGGACATCGGGCGGGTACAATTTCGTCGTGAACGGCATCGGCAGCGATCGGCCAGCCTGTCCGACTCTGGTCGCGCGCGTGAATCCCTTGCCGCAAATCGTCTGCAACGTCGCCGGGCAGTCGGTGTCATTCGATGGAATCGACGCTGGCGCTTGGAATAAGCTGCCACTCTTCGAACTCGATACCGGATTCACGGATTCGACGATTTCATTTTCGGCGGACGATGTTCGTAACTTCTACGCCTTGAACGTCCTATGGATGAAAAGCATGTTTGGCGATTCGAATTCTGCCGTCGCGCCACCGATTTTCGCCTATGCCGGCGCCGTCGATCTGGCGAGCATTCATCGCTATGGATTCCACCCGCAATACAGCGAAACCCGCTGGTTGAGCGATTTAACCGGCGGCATTGCGGCCGGCCCGAATCCGCCGGACATTTTCAGCCTGTATGCGAATCTCGCAACGAGAACGGCATCATATTTCCATCCGACGGCGTTGATGGCTAAAGCGTCGGTTTCGATGCCGTTGCGCCCCGATGCGATGGTCGGCTGCAGATTCCGGTATTCGCCATTGAAA
>CAIXAY010000550.1 GCA_903917505.1 uncultured beta proteobacterium
CCGCGTACCACGAGTCGGGCCACGCCGTCGTCGCCAAGCTGGTGCCCAAGTCCGACCCGGTGCACAAGGTCACCATCATCCCGCGCGGCCGCGCGCTCGGCCTGACCATGCAGTTGCCGGAAGAAGACCGTTACGCGTATGACCGGGTCTATCTGATGAGCCGCATCGCCGTGCTGTTCGGCGGCCGCATCGCCGAAGAGCTGTTCATGCACCAGATGACCACCGGCGCCTCGAACGATTTCGAGCGGGCGACGCAGATGGCGCGCGACATGGTGACGCGCTACGGCATGTCCGACGTGCTCGGGCCGATGGTCTATGGCGAGAACGAGGGCGAGGTTTTCCTCGGCCGCTCGGTGACCACGCACAAGAACATGTCGGAAACGACGATGCAGACGGTCGATGCCGAAATCCGGCGCATCATCGACGAACAGTACGCGCTGGCGCGTAAACTCCTCGAAGAGAATCGCGACAAGGTCGAAGCCATGACCGCGGCGCTGCTCGAACTCGAAACCATAGACGCCGACCAGATCGACGACATCATGGCCGGCAAGCCGCCGCGCCCGCCGAAGATGCCGCAGCCGAAAGCGGCCGGTCCGACCGACACGCCGCCGGACGCCGCGCCGAGCGCCGTCGCGCCGGCCTGAGCGGCAGGCAAGCCTAGCAACCGGTGGGGGGAACTCCACCGGTTTTTTTTCAGGTCAGGATCGCCATGCTCCGTTGCGGAAAATTCCTTCTGCCGCTTGATCGGCCCTTGCTGATGGGGATCGTCAACCTGACCCCGGATTCCTTCTCGGGTGATGGCGTGGCCAGCGATCCCGCGCGCGCCATCGCGCACGCCCGCGCGCAGATAGACGCCGGCGCCGACCTGCTCGACCTCGGCGCCGAATCGTCGCGGCCCGGTGCGGTTCCCGCCACGCTGGCCGAAGAACTGGGCCGCCTGCTGCCGGTTCTCGAGGCCCTCGCCGATTGCGGCGTTCCGCTCTCGGTCGATACCTACAAGCCCGAGGTCATGCGCGCGGCGCTGGCCCACGGCGCGGCGATGATCAACGATATCTATGCGCTGCGCATGCCGGGCGCTATCGCGGCCGTCGCCGCGAGCAATTGCGCCGTTTGCCTGATGCACATGCAGGGCGAGCCGCTGACCATGCAGCACAGCCCGGTCTATGACGATGTCTTTAGCGAGGTGCGGGATTTCCTGGCGGCGCGGGCGGCGGCGGCGACGGACGCGGGCATTTCGCGCGATCGCCTGGTCATCGATCCGGGCTTCGGATTTGGCAAGACGCTGGAACACAACCTCGAATTGCTGCGCCGCCTCGGCGAACTCGCCGGCGGCAGTCTGCCACTGCTCGCCGGGCTTTCGCGCAAAGCCATGCTCGGCGAGATCACCGGCCGGCCGGTCGAAAATCGTCTGGCGGCCAGCGTCGCCGCGGCGCTGCTTGCCGCGCAGCGCGGCGCGCGCATCCTGCGCGTGCACGATGTCGGGGCGACGCGCGACGCCCTGGCGATCTGGCAGGCCGGGGCCTGACAACTGCGGAATCGATTGGGCCGCGGACCATGCGGGCGCGGCTGTAACAAAACCTTCATTTTCGCGGACAAGACAAGCGCCTGTCATCTCTGCTAAGCTTTCCGGTCGCGCAGGTGAGGCGGTGCGGGTCACGCCGAACCGCTAGCAAAATAAGATCCGGGGGAAGAAAGACACGCGCATGTCCAAGGAAATCGAGCTCAAACTGCGTCTGCCTTCTTCACAGGTGCGACGTCTGCAGCTTCACCCGCTGTTGTCCGGCCAGCGGCCGCAGAAGTACCGCCTGCTCAATACCTATTACGACACGCCCGAGCTTGATCTGCGCAAGCGCGGCGTCGCCCTGCGCCTGCGCCGCAAGGGCTGGGCGGTCTGGCTGATGACGGTCAAAGGCGGCGATGGCGGCTCCGGCGGCCTCGCGCAACGCAGCGAATGGGAGGCGCCGACGCAACCCGGCGTATTCGATTTCTCCATCGTCACCGACGTTGCTCTGCGCGAATTTCTCGAATCGCAGCGGCCGCGACTGCAGGCCGTTTTCTCGACCGATTTTACGCGAACGGCATGGACCTTGAAACGGGCCGAGTCGGTCATCGAGCTGGCGCTTGACCGCGGCAAGATCAGCGCCACGGCGCCAGGCAGCGCGGACGCCGCGAGCCAAGCGCTGTGCGAAGTGGAGCTGGAGCTGATTGAAGGCGCGTCGCCCGATGCGCTTTTCGAGCTGGCGATCGAACTCGCGGGCGAACTGCATCTGCACCCGGAAATCCTGAGCAAGGCCGAGCGCGGCTATGCGCTGTCCGACAGCGCCATGGCCCAGCCGGTCAAGGCGTTCAACGCGGCTGTCGAGAGAACGATGTCGCCGGTCGACGCATTTCGCGCCATCGCCCTCGCTTGCCTCGCGCAGTTGCAGCGCAATGAAAGCGGCGCGATCGCCGGCGGCAACCCCGAATACGTGCATCAGGCCAGGGTTGCGATCCGCCGTCTGCGCTCGGCCTTCCGTCTGTTTTCGCCGCTGCTCTCGGCCGACTTCGTGGCGACTTATTCGCCGCGCTGGAAAGAATTGGCCGGGCATCTGGGCAGCGCGCGCGACTGGGACGTGTTCCTGACCGAGACCCTGGCGCCGCTTGAGGAAGCCTTCCCGGCCGATGCGGATCTTCCCGTGTTGCGCGCGCGCGGCGAGGAAATCCAGCGCAAGGCGCAGGAATCGGCCGGCGTCGCCTTGCGGCAAAAGGAATACAGCCAGCTATTGCTCGCGTTTTCGGCGGCACTGTTCCGGGAGACACCGCCGACGATCGCGGTGCGCGGCAAGGACGCCGTCAGCCTGCGCAAGTTTGCCGGCCGACGCCTGCAAAACCGGGCCAGAGCGATTGAAAAGCTGGCCGGCGAACGCGGCAAGATGAATGCCGAACGCCGCCATGAATTGCGCATCGCCTTCAAGAAGCTGCGCTACGCGCTGGAATTTTTTGCGCCGATTCTGTCGCACAAGCATTTGTCGCGTTATCAGACTTCGCTCTCGACGATACAGGACCTGCTCGGCACGCTCAACGATCAGGTCACGGCTTCGCGCCTGATCAAGGAACTGCATCCGAAGGGCGAACCCGATCCGCTGACGCGTGGCTGGATTGCCGGCCGCACGCAACTGCTGATCGGCGCGCTGAATGCCGAACTGAGCGGATTCCTGGCGCGCCGGAAACCCTGGTGAGCGCCTGACCTGCTTGCGAGGCTTGCAAGTGCGACTGTCACGAAACTTTAATGCGCAAAACCTAGAGTGGCGGTTGTCATCGCCAACGAGGAACAATCCATGCGCTTTTTATTCTCCGTGCTCGCGCTGTGTGCCGCCGCGCTGTCGCTGCCGGCCGCTGCGCAAACCATCTTCCCGCTCAACCGCGCCGAAATCCTCGCCGGTTCCCGTTTCGATTTCAAGGTCGAATTCGCCGGTTTGATCGATCCGGCGCAGCTCAAGGTCACGATCAACGGCGGTGAATACGCCAAGGTGTTCGGCAAGAGCGCCGAGCTGATCGTCAGGGAAGACGGCAAGGACTATTCCAGCCTGCTGCTGCGCGATGCGGCGATCGACAAGCCGGGCCAGTACCGGGTTACGGCGAGCGATGGGACGAACAGCAGGACGGTCACCTGGAAGGTCTATGCGACGCCGGCCAAGCGCGCCGCGCAGAACGTGATCCTGTTCATCGGCGACGGTTTCTCGATCGGCCATCGTACCGCCGCGCGCATCCTGTCGAAGGGAATCGAGGACGGCAAGGTCAAGGGCAAGCTGGCGCTCGACGACATGCCCTATATGGCGCTGCTGACGACGCAAGGCACCGATTCGATCATCACCGATTCGGCCAATTCGGCGAGCGCCTACACCACCGGCCACAAGTCCTGCGTCAATGCGCTCGGCGTCTATTGTTCGCGCGCCGGCAACAGCCTGGCTCACCCGCGCGTCGAGACGATCACCGCGATCGCCAAGCGCCGCGGCATGGCCGTCGGCGCGGTCACCAATTCCGAGATCGAGGACGCGACGCCGG
>CAIXAY010000551.1 GCA_903917505.1 uncultured beta proteobacterium
CTGATCCAGACATTCGCGCACGAAACGGGCAAAGCGGTCTTGCTGATCACCTCCGAACTGCCCGAGCTTCTATTCTTGTGCGACCGCATCCTCGTCGTGCGGGAAGGCCGGATCGAAGCGCGATTGGACGCTCGCGAGACCAATCAGGAAATCATCATGAGCCATGCACTCGGCACCTGCGCACACAGCGAGGAGCAACAATGAATTCGACTATCGCCTCCAACGCAACTGCGCGCGGCAATGCCGTCGTGTCGATGATCAAGACCGCGACGTCGAACCAGACCGTATTCCTGCTGCTGATCCTGCTGGTCATGTGGTTCGCGTTCGCCATGCTCTCGCCGCATTTCTTTTCCGCGAGCAACCTCACCGAAATCACGATTCAGGCATCGGTGATCAGCATGGTCGCGGCCGGGCAGACGCTGGTCATCCTGACCGCCGGCATCGATCTTGGCGCGGGATCTGTCGTCGCGCTCACCTCGGTGATCGCCGCCATGGCCATGGAACAGACCGGCACACTCATTCCGAGCTACGTCGTCGGTCTCGCGGTCGGCGGGCTTTGCGGTTTCTTCAACGGTTTCGTGATCGGCAAAATGAAGATTCCGCCCTTCGTCGCCACCCTGGGCCTGATGGGAATCGCGCGAGGCATCGCGCTGCTCATCACCAACGGCGTTCCGCAATACGAGCTTGTTCCCGGCAGCGATTTCATGGGGCAAGGCCGCATCCTGGGCGTACCGGTGCCGACCGTCTCGGTTCTGCTCTTGTATGTCTTTTGTTACCTGGTCCTGAGCTATACGCGACGCGGGAGATACACCTACGCGATCGGCAGCAACCCGCAAACGTCCTTTTTGTCGGGCATCAATGTTTCGGGGCAGATCATCTGGGTGTATGTGATGGCCGGGTTTACGGCGGGGATCGCCGGCATCACCGAATTGTCGAGGATTGGAAGCGGCCAGCCGGGAGCGGGTGGAGACTATGCGCTCGATTCGATCGCTGCGGTGGTCCTGGGCGGCACCAGTCTGCAGGGCGGCGTCGGCAATATCTGGGGATCGTTGATCGGCGCCCTGATCATCGCGACGCTGCGCAATGGCCTCAACGTGATGAACATCAATTCATTCTGGCAGCAGGTCGTAATCGGCCTGATCATCATCGCCGCCGTGTATGCGGATCAATTGCGCCGCAAGTAGCCAGAAAGGCCGGCCAAGAAAATGTTCGTGGGTCTCTTGTTTAAATTATGAATAAAGGGGAAAAGCATGAAGAAATCATACTGCGTGATGATGGTTCTGTTTATGGCTTCGATGCTCTGCCATTCGGCCGACTTCAAGCCGACTCCCGCATCGACTGCGGCGAACGCCAATCGCACCCTGGTCTTCATTCCGAAGACGACGAGCTCGCAGTTCTGGGTTGCCATCTGGGATGGCGCGAAGAAGGCGGCCAAGGAGCTTGGCTACAAAGCGGTGCTGTTCCAGGGCGTCGCCACCGGCTCCGACGTCGTCGGCCAGCTCAACCTGTTGAATGACGTCGCTACCAGCAAGCCGGCCGGCATCCTCGTCGCGGCGATCGATTCGAAGTCCATGAAGGATCCTGTCGAAAAAGCCATTGCGGCCGGCGTGCCGGTCGTCACGGTCAATTCCGGCGTGGCCTCGGACAAGGTGAACGTCCATGTGGCCACCGACAACTACAGCGCCGCGGCAAGCGCCGCCGACGCCCTTGCCGCACTGATGGGCGGCAAGGGCGTTGTCGCCGATATCGGCATCGATGCCGGTTCGCAGACCGGCCGCGAGCGGGAGAACGGCTTCCGCGAAACGATGCTGAAGAAATATCCCGACATCAAGGTGCTGCCTGTTCAGTACTCGATGGGCGATGTATCGAAGGCGCTGAACACGATATCGGATCTGGTTACCGGAAACCCGACCATCTCCGGCATCTATTGCGCTCAGGATGCGGCCGGCACCGGCATCGGCCAGTACCTCAAACAGCGGGGCATGGAAGCGAAGAGTAAAATAAAGCACGTGGCCTTCGACGCATCGCCCGACGAATTCCTCCTCGCACTTGAAGGCTATATCGACGGCATGGTCGTGCAGGATCCCTTCTCGCAGGGATACGAAGGCGTCTACGCGATCGACGCGGTGATCAACGGCAGGCCGATCACGCAAAATTTCGTCGCGACGCCGACCAAGTTGATCACCAAGCAAAACATGACGGAGCCCGAGATTTATGACCTCCTGGCAAATAATCCCGTCATTTTGAAAGTCATGAGCGCCAAAGGCATAGCACGTAAATAAGGCAAGCGAACTTTAATCCGGGCAAAGTTCCCATAAGCGGGGAAGTCTTGGGCTCAAAGGGAATTGATATGATGGAAACCATTGCTCATGGGACTTTGACGGACGTTGTCTTCAACCATTTGCGCGACAAGATCCTGCGCGGCGAGCTCAAGCAGGGCGATCGGCTGAGCGGCATCGACATCGCCGACCGCCTCGGCGTGAGCCGCACGCCAGTGCGCGAAGCCTGTTCCCGGCTGGTCATCGCCGGACTGGCGTATAAGAAATCGCGCATTGAATTTTGCGTAAAGGAAGTCTCGGTCGCCGAACTGGTCGAGCTCTATCTGGCTCGGGCGGCCCTCGAAGGCGTCGCGGTCAGGATCGCCATCGATTTCATCACTCCCGCTGAAATCAAGCGATTGGCCGAACTCCTCGACCGCATGGAGAAAGAGGACGCGACTCTGGAAAATTCGAATGAGCTCAACCGGCTCAATAACGAATTCCATGAAATCATTATCGCCGCTTCGCATACGACCTTGTTGGCCGAGGAAATAACGAAGTATGTCCAACGCAGCGAGCATTATCGTGTGCTTGGATATCACCTGCCGGGCCGCCACCAGCAAAGCTGCAAGGAGCACCGAAAGATCTACAGGACGATCGTCGCCAAGAAGAAAGATGAAGCCGAAAAAGCCATGCGCGAGCATCGGATCAACACGGTGAGGTATATAACCAAGAGTCTTGGTAAAGAAATAACTCCGTGAGTTGATCCTCGATTTCTCCCGGGGAGATCGAGAATTTGTGAAGGCCATGCAAGTTTCTGACTCGAGCCAGCGAAAACCTTAGTGACGCCGGTTTGGCATTCAATCGCAGGACGGCAGGTATCCGATCAATTAGCCGACATAATCAATGCACAAGTCATAGGGCGGAAATGGGTCGAACTGAGCCATTCGCCGTTTTTCACATGAGCGAGGGACGGCCATCGGCATACTGCGGAGCAGCATCGCCTCAAAGATCGACCGCAAACCAAGAACGCGCAAGAAGCGAGGTCAAGAGAATCGACGTTCGAGACATATTCTCTTTCTCTCGCCGTACCGCGGCGCCGCCGTGCTTAGTCGCGAGGCTCCCACACCGGCATGATCCCTTCCTCGCCGGCGCCGCTGACCATGGCCGTAGCGGAGCCGAGGCCGCCGACCCAGGCGAGTTGGGCGTCACACCACAGCAAGGGCAGCAACTCGCGCTGCCACGGCGGCATCGCCGCTTCCTGCAGCAGGTTTCGCAGGCTGCGGCGAGGCCGCCTGGCATCGAGTTGCAAACGCTCGCCGCCTTGCCGCGCGCGCAGCGTCACCGCGCCTGCGGTGAGCAGCGTGCGGCGCAGGCCGGCGCCGATCACCGGCGTGAAGCGGACGCGTCCACCCGCCCACGGCAAGGCTTCTTCGCCCGACCAGGGCAGCGGACGATCCGGCACCGCCGGGCGCTGTCCGATCAGGTGCAGTTCGCCGCGATAGACGTGCAGTTCGCCATCGGCCGTCGCCAGGCAAGTCTCGGACAACGCGGTGGTCGCCGCCAGCTGGCGCAGCGCTTCGGCAATCCAGCGCGCGTCCGGCGCGCGGAAACCGGCGCTGGTCCAGGCATGGCGCAGCAGGTTGCCGGCGCGCGCCGCGGACAGCGCGTTGAATCCGGCCAGGGCGATGCGCCCGGACGGCGCGGCCAGCGCCGCATGATCGATCGCCGCCAGTTCGTCGAGCAGCGCCGACGCCTCGGCGAAATGGCCGGCGGCGCGCCCCAGCGATTTGCCGGCGCCGGCGAATTTCTCTTCGAGCCGCGGCAGCACCTCGTGGCGCAGAAAGTTGCGGCGCATATGGAGGTCGTCGTTGCTCTCGTCGACGATCCGGCGCAGCGCGTGCCCGGCCGCGTAGCGTTCGAGCGCGGCGCGCGGCACCTCGAGCAGCGGCCGCACCAGGCTGGGACCGCGCGGCTGCGGGCGTTCGGCGAGCATGCCCGCGGCGCCGGCGATGCCGGCGCCGCGCAAGAGGTTGAGCAGCACCGTTTCGGCCTGGTCGTCGCGATGATGGGCGAGCGCCAGCCAGTCGGCCGCACATCCGGCAAAAACACCATGGCGCATGCGCCGGGCGGCGGCCTCCGGCCCTTCGCCGCTTTCGCGCGGCACGTCGACGCGAACGATCAGCAGCGGCACCGCGCACTCCTGACAGAAGCGCGCGCAGAAATCGGCCCAGGCGTCGGCGTTGGCGCTCAGGCCATGGTGCACATGGACGGCTGTCAGCGTCAGCGGCAGCCCGGCCGAGGCCACCATGGCGGCGAGCGCATGCAACAGCACGACCGAATCGCGGCCGCCGGAGAGTCCGACGCACAGGCGTGCCGGCCGCGCCGCCGATGCGCGCGGCGGCAGGCGCGCGGCGAAGAATGTTGCGAGTAGGGAGGGCAGAGAACTCGCCGCCCCCGGCGCGCCGCCGGGATCAGCGCGGCGGCTGCTCTTTGCTGCGGCCATAGGCCATCAGGCGTTTGAAGCGGGCCTCGAGCAGCTCGGCGGTAGACAGCGCGCCGACCTGCTTGAGCGCGTCCTGCAGCGCTTTCTTGAGGTTCTGGCCCATGGCCTCCGGATCGCGGTGCGCGCCGCCGAGCGGTTCGCTGACGATCTTGTCGATCAGCCCCAGGGTCTTGAGCCGCGTCGCCGTGATGCCCATGATCTCGGCGGCTTCGCTGGCTTTCTCGGCGCTCTTCCAGAGGATGGACGCGCAGCCCTCGGGCGAGATCACCGCATAGGTCGAGTACTGCAGCATCTGCACGATGTCGCCGACGCCGATCGCCAGCGCGCCGCCCGAGCCGCCCTCGCCGATCACCGTGACGATGATCGGCACTTTCAGCTCGGCCATCACGTAGAGGTTGCGGCCGATCGCTTCAGACTGGCCCCGCTCCTCGGCGTCGATGCCAGGATAAGCGCCCGGCGTGTCGATGAAGGTCAGCACCGGAACGCCGAACTTCTCGGCCAGATGCATCAGGCGCAGCGCCTTGCGATAGCCTTCGGGGCGCGGCATACCGAAATTGCGGTAAATCTTTTCCTTGGTGTCGGCGCCCTTCTGGTGGCCGATGACCATCACCGGCTGGCCGTTGAAGCGCGCCAGCCCGCCGACGATCGCATGGTCGTCGGCAAAGGCGCGATCGCCATGCAGTTCTTCGAAATCGGTGAAGATCAGGCGCAGGTAATCGAGCGTGAACGGTCGTTGCGGATGGCGCGCCACCTGGGCGATTTGCCAGGGCGTGAGCTTGGCGTAAATCTCCTTGGTCAGCACCTGCCCCTTCTGTTCGAGGCGCGCAATTTCTTCGGAGATATCGACGACCGAATCGTCCTGCTCAAAACGCAGGCTTTCGATCTTGCCTTCGAGGTCGGCGATCGGCTGTTCAAAGTCGAGAAAGCTGGTTTTCATCAGGCTCCGGGCGTTTTGAGTCGAAGGTCATTCTACCGCAAAGGTACCGGGGTAGCGCCCGCCTCAATACTCGACCGGCACCGGGTCGAGGCTGCGCCAGAGATACCAGGTGGCGACCGAGCGCCACGGGCTGAAGCGTTCGCCGATGCGGATCAGTTCCTTGCGCGGCGGCCGCTCGCCGGCGAAGTAGTGGAGCGCGATGGCGCGCTGCAGGCCGAGGTCGTCGAGCGGGAAGACGTTCGGGCGCAGCTGATTGAAGATCAGGAACATCTCGGCGGTCCATACGCCGATGCCGCGCACGGCGGTCAGCTCGGCGATAACTTCGGCGTCGCTCATCGCCGACCAGTGATCGAGGTGAATCAGCCCGCTCGAAAAATGCCGCGCGAGATCGCCGAGATACTCGACCTTGCGCGCCGAAAGGCCGCAGCTTCTCAACTGCGCCGGGGCGAGCGCCAATACTTCGCCCGGCGCCATAACCGGCAGGGCGGCGGTGAGGCGCGCCCATACGCTGTCCGCGGCCTTCAGCGAAATCTGCTGGCCGACGATGGAGCGCGCCAGCGTAACGAAGGGATCGCCGCGGGAAATCAGCGAGACGCCGGCGAAACGTTCGACCAGGCGCGCCATCACCGGATCGCCGTGCGCGAGTTCTGCCGAGGCCTGTTGCCAGTAAGCGGGAGTCATCGCATCATTGTAAATTCATCCGGGCCTGATAATTGTTTCCATCGGACCCGTTTTTGGCTAATCTGGTCGGCCTCTGCCGATAACAACCGATTAGAAAGAGACCATGAGCGAAAAAGTCTGGCTCAACAGCTATCCGGCGGGAATGCCCGCCGAGATCGCCGCGACGCCATTTTCTTCGCTTGCCGACCTGGTCGAAGACACGATCAGCAAATTCGGGCCGATGCCGGCCTTCCATAACCTCGGGCATGCCATGAGCTTCGCCGAGCTCGGCCGCCTGTCGCGCGATTTCGCCGCTTACCTGCAAGGCCTTTCGGGCATCACGCGCGGCGATCGCATCGCCATCATGCTGCCCAATCTGCTGCAATATCCGGTCGTGCTCTTCGGCATCCTGCGCGCCGGCCTGACGGTGGTCAACATCAACCCGCTGTACACGGCGCGCGAGCTCGTCACCCAGTTGAAGGACTCCGGCGCCAAGGCCATCGTCATCCTCGAGAATTTCGCCAACACGCTGCAGAAGGTTCTGCCGGACACCTCGCTCGAACACGTGATCAGCACGCAGATCGGCGACCTCTTGCCGGCGCCCAAGCGCCAGCTCATCAACTTCGTCGTCAAGCACGCCAGGAAGATGGTCCCGGCCTGGCGCATCGACGGCGCCCTGCCGCTGCGCCGCGCGCTCAGGCGCGGCGCCCGCAGCGAGCTCAGCCCGGTGCGCATCGCCCATGACGACATCGCCTTCCTGCAATACACCGGCGGCACGACGAGCAGCGCCAAGGGCGCCATCCTGACGCACCACAACATGCTGGCCAATCTCGAACAGACCAATCTGTGGATTTCGGCGAGCTTCAAGCAGGGCAGCGAGATCGTCATCGCGCCGCTGCCGATGTACCACATCTTCTGCCTGACTTCGACGCTAGCCTTCATGAAGTGGGGCAGCCTGACCGTGCTGATCACCAATCCGCGCGACATGCCGGCCTTCATCAAGGAACTGCGGCGCTGGAAATTCAGCGTCATGACCGGCGTCAATACGCTGTTCAACTCGCTGATGAACACGCCCGGTTTCGACAAGCTCGATTTTTCCGCGCTGAAAGTCGTCGTCGGCGGCGGCGCGTCGGTGCAGAAACCGGTCGCCGAGCGCTGGCAGAAACACACGGGCTCATTCCTCACCGAGGCCTACGGGCTGACCGAAACCTCCCCCGGCGTCTGCTGCACGCCGCTCGGCACGCCGTGGAACGGCACCATCGGCCTGCCGGTCTCATCGACCGAAGTGTCGATCCGCGACGACGCCTTCAATGAATTGCCGCTGTGGACCGGCGTCGGCGACATCGAAAAATGCACCGGTGAAATCTGCGTGCGCGGTCCGCAGGTGATGCGCGGCTACTGGAACAACGACGAGGAAACGCAGCGCGCCTTTCAGGACGGCTGGCTGAAGACCGGCGACATCGGCCACATGGACGACAAGGGCTATGTCACCATCACCGATCGCAAGAAGGACATGATCCTGGTGTCGGGTTTCAACGTCTATCCCAACGAGATCGAAAGCGTGCTGATGATGCATCCGGGCGTTGCCGAATGCGCGGTGATCGGCGTTCCCGACGAAAGGTCGGGCGAGGCGGTCAAGCTGATCATCGTGCGCAAGGACCCGGCGCTGGTCAAGGAAGACATCATCAGCTATTGCCGCGCGCAGTTCACCGGCTACAAGCGGCCGCAGCACATCGACTTCCGCGAGGCCCTGCCGAAAACGCCGATCGGCAAGATCCTGCGCCGGGCGCTGCGCGACGAAGACAAAAAGCAGTAGATCGTCAATCGGCTATTCGTATGGCCGTTGATCGCCGAAATCGATGCGTTATCGCAGCGCGCCGATTGCAGCAGCTCGCTCACATGAGGAAAGGCGAACCTGGACCCGAACCGGTCGGTCGGATAGCTGCAAAGCGGGAATAAATGCCATTGGCTATCGCCGCTGCGGCTCGATCGCAAACAGGCGCTTTGCATTACCCCGGGCGATGGCCTCGGCTGCAGCGGGCTTCAGACCGCCGAGCGCATTCCTTAGCAAGAAGACGGTCCGCCGATAGTTGCGTTCGTTATCCGGATTGTTATCCTGCCCGAATTTGACGTCAGTGCCGACCATGAACCGATCCGGCATTTCCTCGAACAGCGCAGCCCAGTCTTCGTAGAACTCACCCTCGAAGGCCACCGGTTCGAGATGGGTCCAGTTGCCCGAATTGTTGCGGACCATCTTGATCGTCATGTACACCTTTGGATACATCTGCAAAAGTCGTCGGACGTTGCCGGGATTGGTCATCGCCGTATGAGAAATGATGACCTTGAGATCAGGGTAACGATCGAACCAGAGCGCCAGGGCGCCGAACGCCACGTCGAAATGGGGCGTTCCGTCCGGCTCCTTGGGCTCGGCGTGGAGTTGGAGCCAGGCACCTCTTTTCGCGACCAATTCGACCACGGCAAGTGTCGTCGCCGCGTCGGGCTTCAGGCGAATTATATTTTGATGGCCGAGTTTGTTGAAATGCAGCAGCCCGAATTCTCCCAAGCCTGCGCAGACCCCGTTGGCGAGGTCCTTGTCGAGGTGTTTCAGGCGTTCGTCGAACGAAGACTTGAGATAAAAGCCATGTTGCGCTTCATCAAGCCAGTTCGAAAGATAATCGCCACCGCAGAAAACCTTGATGCTGTCCGGCGCGCGATTTGCCAAAGCAATCTTGCGCTCAGTGCCTTCGCCGTTTCTTGCCCCCATGATTCCCTCGTTGGGCACCGGCATGAACACCGCAAAATCGATGGTGGCGGCATGGAGTTGATCGACGATGTCGCCAATGTCGTAAGTCGGCGTGACATGCGCGAGCATATCGACGATTGGCCCGCGGTACGGCTTGTCCGCATGTCTCGTCGCCCGAGTCAAGGACGACTGTGCGGCGTCGACTTCAAAACCGGGGGACAAATTTTCATCCGCCGAGGCGGTCGCGAAGCTCCCCCCTGTCGCGAGGGCAATAGCCGCGACCCTCGCGCCCGCGCGAAGCGCTCGAGCAATAGGTCTCATCATCGATTTCCTTTCTCGTGTCTCAAGGACGATGCTTTCACTCCTTTTTTCCCATAGCATTTGCGTTGGGCATCGCCATATTTCCCAATGCGCGCGGCCAGATGACAAATAGGAACAGGCTGCGACGGGATGCCTGGCTGCTGTTGCGCCTGTGTCGAAGTTTTCCGGCCCATGCCGCCGCTTTAGATTGTCGCGCGAAATGCCTCGGAAAAGTCGAGAAACGCATGCCAGGAGCAAAGGTCTTGATTGGGGTTCCGTTCTTGCCGGCAAGCAGGCGCTGAGGATTGCCGAACGCGCCTTGGCACGAATCCACTGGCCGCCCACCCTCAACACGAGACGCGTAATGCCGGCGAATTCTTTGGCAATAATCCGCCATCCGTTCTACCATATCGATTCAAAAGAGACATGACAGGCTGGGGCAAGCCTAAGGCGGTTTGCCGGGGACGCATATTCTTTGACGGACGAACCGCACCGGCAAACGGTGCATTGACGAGGAGAAAATCTTGAAGCAACCCGCTATTTTTCGAGGCAAGGTATTGGGGCTGGCCGCCGGCCTGCTGTTCGCGGCCAGCATCGGCCAGGCCTGGGCGCAAACCGTACCGGCGCCCGGGACCAGCGCGCGCATCGACGCCATCAAGAAGGCCGGCGTATTGCGCGCCGGCGTGCTGTCCAATCCGCCCTGGCTGATCGAGAACACTTCCGGTTCGGGCGACGCCTGGGCCGGGCCGGCGTGGATCCTGGCCAATGAATACGCGCGCCAGCTGGGGGTCAAGCTGCAGGCCGTGCCGGTCTCGCACGAGACCAAGGTGCCGGTGCTCGCCTCCAACCAGGTCGACATGACCATCTCGCCGCTGTCGGTCACGCCCGAGCGCCTGAAGGTCGTCGATTTCGTGACCTACTCGGCGACGGCCTTGTGCGTCTTCGGCCGCGCCGACAATCCGAAGGTCGCCAACGCCAAGTCGATCGACGAATTCAACAGCCCCGACGTGACGGTCGCTTACTTCACCGGCGGCGGCGAGGAGAACTGGGTCAAGAAACGCTTCCCCAACGCCAAGCTGCGCGGCGTTTCGACGGCGGGCACCGCGGCGCCGGTCGAGGAAATCATGGCCAAGCGCGCCGACGTCACGCCGATCAACCGCGTGCCGTGGGTAGCGCTCAACCGCAAGGTCAAGGGCCTGCACGCGCTGCCGACCGAAAACAACTGCCAGGGCAGCACCGAAATGGCGACGCCCGTCGGCCTCGCGATCGACAAGAATCAGCCGGAATATTTCAACTGGCTGAAGGCGGTTAACGAGACCCTCAAACCGAAGCTGCAGGCCGAAGAGACGCGCATCATCGACACGATGTAATGCGTGCGCGGGAAGCGCGGCCGCAAGTTTTAACGGTCGCGCCTCCCCGGCAGGCAAGCTGAGGCAGTCAAAATGGAATTGGATTTCTCCCCATTGCTGGACAGTTGGGGCTATCTGCTGGGCGGCCTCGGCATCACCATCCTGCTCTCGGTGCTGACCGTGCTGTGCAGCATCGTCCTCGGCCTGGCGATGAGTCTGGCCCGCATCTACGGGCCGGCGTGGCTGCGCATCCCGATTGTTTTCTACATCGACACGCAGCGCGCGATTCCGGTGTTCGTGGTTCTCGTCTGGATTTATTTCGCCGTGCCCATCCTCACCGGCTGGAACTTCCATCCGTTCTGGGCGGCGCTCGTGGCGCTGACCTTGAACGCTTCCGCCTACGCGGCGGAAATCGTGCGCGCCGGCCTCGAATCGATCCGGCCCGGCCAGGTGCGCGCCGGCCTCGCGCTCGGCATGTCGCGGGCGCAGATCGTGCGCCATGTGCTGCTGCCGCAGGCGCTCGTGCGCATGCTGCCGTCCTTCGGCTCGCTGCTCACGCACACCATCAAGGATACGGCGATCGCCGCCGTCATCGCCGTGCCGGAACTGATGAAGCGCGCCGAGACCGTCGTCGGCCAGAGCTACCGGCCGATCGAGGTATTCACCACGATCATGTTCGTCTATTTCATCGTTCTGTATCCGGGTTCGCGGCTGATCGAGCGTCTTTATCAGCGCGTCGCCCACCTCGGCAGATCCTAGGGAAAACAGCAGATGAACCTCGACTGGAGCATCGTCTGGGAAAGCCGCTATGCGCTGGCGGAAGGCGCCGAACTGACCGTCATGCTGACGGTGATCACGATGCTCATCGCCGTCCCGGCGGGCATCGTACTGGCCGTCATGCGGCTGTCGAAATCGCGCTTCCTGTCGACGCCCGCCATGTGCTTCGTCGAGTTCTTCCGCAACCTGCCGCTGCTGCTCGTGGTGTATTGGGCGTTTTACGTGATGCCGGTGTTCATGGGCATCGAGTTCTCCGCTTTCACGACCGGGCTTGTCGCCTTGTGCCTGAACGTCTCCGCGTACAACTCCGAGACTTTTCGCGCCGGCATCAATTCGATCCGCAAAGGCCAGATGGAAGCCGCCATCGCGCTCGGCATGAGCCGCGCCGAGGCGATGCGCAAGATCGTCATTCCGCAAGCCTGGCGGCGCGTGCTGCCGGTGCTCGCCAGCACCTGGGTGTCGCTGTTCAAGGATACCTCGCTGGTGTCGGTGATCGCCGTCGGCGAACTCGCGCACGTCGCCATGCAGATTCGCTCCCAGACTTTCCGCGTGCTGGAAATGCTGACCGCGATGGCGGTGATTTACTGGCTGATGGGCTATCCGCAGGCGAAATTCGTCGACTGGATCCGCAAAAAATACGAGGTCAAAGAATGAGTGTTAACGATCCGATGGCCCGCCGTGGCGCCGACCTGCCGCCGGTCGTCGTCTATGAAGAGGTGCGCAAGCTGTTCGGCGATTTCGTCGCCCTCGACGGCGTGTCGGTGCAGGTTAACCAGGGCGAGGTGATGTGCCTGATCGGACCCTCGGGTTCGGGGAAATCGACGCTGCTGCGCTGTACCAACGCGCTCGAGGTGGTGAGTTCGGGGCGGGTGATTTTCGAGGGCAAACCGCTGCCGTCGAACGAGACCGAGGCGCGCAAGATACGCCAGCGCATGGGCATGGTGTTCCAGAATTTCGAGCTGTTTCCGCACAAGACGACGCTCGACAACGTGGCGATCGGGCCGATCA
>CAIXAY010000552.1 GCA_903917505.1 uncultured beta proteobacterium
CGCACGAAGGCGATTTCGAGCGCTTCTGAATCATGTTAAACCGCGTCATTCCGGCTCGCGCCGGAATGACGAACTCGAGGAATCATCATGGGACAGATCGTTCAAGCACAAAGCACGACTCAAACGGGGGGCGCCATTGCCCTGCGGGGCAATGAATCGCCCTCGCAATACCTGACCTTCCTGCTCGGCGGCGAAATGTTCGCCGTCGGCATCCTCAACGTCAAGGAGATCATCGAATACGGCCACCTGACCGAAATTCCGATGATGCCGACCTTCATCCGCGGGGTGATCAACCTGCGCGGCAGCGTCGTCCCGGTGATCGACCTGGCGGCGCGCTTCGGCGGCAAGCCGACCGAGGTCTCGCGGCGCACCTGCATCGTCATCGTCGAAGTCAGCGACGACTTCGGCAGCGGCGAGCAGGTCACCCGGCACGACATCGGGATCATGGTCGATGCCGTCTCGGAAGTGCTCGACATTCCGGGTTCGGAAATCGAGCCGCCGCCGACCTTCGGCGCGCGCATTCGCGCCGATTTCATCTTCGGCATGGGCAAGGTCGGCGGCAAGTTCGTCATCATCCTCAACATCAACAAGGTGCTGTCGATCGATGAAATCGCGCAGCTCACCGGTACCGAGGGCATCAGCGCCGAATCGCTGCTTGCCGCTGGTGACTGAAGCCGATCGATTCTCCGGAGAGCGCATGTTCAAACGATTTTTCAGTCGCCATGCCGAAGGCGTCAGCGCCGAATCGCCGGGCGTAGCGGTGCTCTAGATGCGCAATCCGCTCATGCACGAGGTCGAGGAACTCGTATCGCCGCTGCACCGCCGCAGCACCGATGACGAAACGCTGCTGGTGGTCGACGACTCGCCGGAGAACCTGCTCGAACTCGGCGATCTGCTCGGCGAGGCCGGCTATCACGTGCGCGTCGCCAACGGCGGCCGCGTCGCCTTGCAGCTGGCGGCGCAGGCGCCCAAGCCGTCGCTGATCCTGCTCGATATCACGATGCCGGGAATGGACGGCCACGAGGTCTTGCGGCGCCTGCGCAACAACCTTTTCACGCACGACATTCCGGTCATCTTCCTGACCGCGCACGACAAGGCCGAGGACGAAGAACGGGCCTTCGACGCCGGCATCGTCGATTACATCGTCAAGCCGATCAAGCCGGCGATCGTCCTGGCGCGGGTGCGCAACCAGCTGCTGCTGCGCCACGCGCGCCACTGGCTGCTCGACCAGAACCACGCGCTCGAGGCCGAAGTGGCGCGGCGCCTGCGCGAGAACGACCTGATCCAGGCGGTCAGCATGCGCGCCCTGGCGCATCTTGCCGAAACGCGCGACAGCGAGACCGGCTGCCACATCCAGCGCACCCAGAACTACGTGCGCCTGCTGGCGACCCGCCTGGCCAGGCATCCGCGCTTCGCCGCGACCCTCGACGGCAAATACATCGAGACGCTGACGCGCTCGGCGCCGCTGCACGATATCGGCAAGGTGGGAATTCCCGACCACATCCTGCTCAAGCCGGGCAAGCTGACGCCGGCCGAGTGGGAAATCATGAAGACGCACACCGTGCTCGGCAGCGAGGCAATCACCCTGGCCGAACGCGACCTCGACGCGTCGGTCGAATTTCTCGCGCAGGCCAAGGAAATCGTCCGCTGGCACCACGAGCGCTGGGATGGCGGCGGCTACCCCGATGGCCTGGCCGGCGACAACATTCCGCTTTCGGCGCGTCTGATGGCCGTCGCCGACGTCTTCGATGCGCTGATCTCCAAACGCGTCTATAAGGAAGCCCTGCCATTTCCTGAAGTCCGGCGCATCATCGCCGCGGGGCGCGGCAGCCAGTTCGACCCGGACATCACCGACAGCTTCCTCGATGGCTGCAAGGAATTCGAAGCCATCGCCCTGCACTTCGGGATTGAGAACTGAGCCCACCATGACAGAATATCCAAGTCTTACCCCCTTGCCGGACACGGCCCAGCTCGCCGATTTCAGGGCGACGCCGGCGACCAACACGGGGGCCGCCGGGATTCACGAAGACGAACTCTTCCGCAAGTACTCCGGTGCGCGCATCCTCGTCGTCGATGACGTCGAGCTCAATCTTGAAATCGCCGAGCTGCTCCTGCATCGCGTTGGCCTGCACGCCGATACGGCGCTCGACGGGCGGCAGGCCGTCGACATGGTGCGGGCGACCGCCTACGCGGCCGTGCTGATGGACGTGCAGATGCCCGAGATGGACGGCTTGGCGGCGACGCGCGCCATCCGCCAGCTGCCCGGCCGGGTCGGCATGCCGATCCTGGCGATCACCGCCAACGCCTTCCCCGAACACCGGCGCCAGTGCTTCGACGCGGGCATGGACGATTTCATTACCAAACCGGTCGATTCGGACACGCTTTATGCGGCACTCGGGAAATGGCTGGCGCACGCCGGCGCGCGCGGGAGCGCGCCCTTACCCGGGCGCGGCGAGGCGATCAAAGCCGAAGCGACGCCCTTGTCCGGCGCTGCGCCGGTCAGTGCTGCGGGAAACTTGCGCGAGCGCCTGGCCGCCGTGGTCGGCCTCGACATCGACAACGGCCTGACCCGCGTGCGCGGCAACGAAAACAAGTACGCCCAGGTCCTGGCGCTTTTCGTGCGCGGCCACGAACCCGATCTGCAGAAGATTCCCGAGGCCTTGCGCCACGGCGAGCTGAGCGTCGCCGAGCCGCTCGTCCATGCGTTGAAGGGAACGGCCGGATTGATCGGCGCGACCGCCGTCGCGCGCGCGGCGTCGGCGCTGCTGACGGGGCTGCAGCAGAAAGCGGCGCGCGATGAACTCGACAAGGGTTGCGCCGAACTGGTGACGCGGCTCGGCCAGCTGGTCGACGGCCTCAAGAAAGTGGCGGCCGAGGAACCGGCGGCTGCCGTGACGGCGGCGGTGCCCGACACGGCGCGCGGCGCTGAAGTCCTGCGCCGGCTGGAAGCGCACCTCGAGGCCGGCGACATGGCCGCAAGCACACTGGCGCGCAACGAAAGCAAGCTGTTGCGCGCGCTGTTCGGCGATGCCGCGGCGGCGCCGCTGTCGGCCATCGAGGTCTTCGATTTTGAAGGCGCGCTGGTCGCGCTGCGGGCGCTGAAAGGCGAAGAGAAACCGCCGCTGTAAGCGGGCCGGCAGCCACCCGGGCGATCGGCCCGGCGCCGTGTGCCGCGATTTTCGAGTTCGGTCAAGCTATTACTTTCCGCAGTATCTCGGCTATTACTTTCTGCTAATATGGCGAGGACTGGGCTTAGCCTCGGAAACTCAAGCACAACAGCGATTAGAAGGCCGTCGGACCGATGCCGCCTCGCACCGTAACCCTTGCCGAAGAAACACCGCGTCCGATGCCGGCGGGCGGCTGGCGCACGCGCCGCCTGATGCTCTTCCTGGGCCTGCTGCTGCTCGTGCCGCTGCTGTTGGCGCTCGACCGCAACGCCGAGCACGACAAGGCCCGGATCTACACCGAGAGCGAAGTGCTGGCGCTGAACCTGGCGCAAACCGTGGCGCATACCCAGGCCAAGCGACTCGAAGACACGCGGCAACTGCTGCGCGCGCTTTCGACGCGCGGCAACCTGCGCGCGCTGAACGCCGGGCGCTGCGGCCAGATCTTCAGCGATTTCCAGGACGTGCATCCCGAATTCACCGGGCTGACGACGGCGGCCGCCGACGGCAAGCTGGTCTGCAGTTCGCTCGCCGCGACCGTTTATCCGCTGACCCTCGCCGCGCCTTTCGCCGCCGGGGATGCAGTGGCATCGGTGCGCATCGGCGGCGCGCAGCAGGGGCCGATCAGCGGGCAGTGGGTGGTGCCGGTCAGCCAGCCGCTGCTTGACGACGCCGGCAAGGTCAGCGGCTCGATTGCCGCCTGGATAGACCTCGGGCACTTGTCGCCGCTCGGTGAAAGCACCTTGAACCGGCTGCCGCCTGCCACGCTGGCGCTGATCCTCGATGAGAACGATGTCATATTGAGCCGGACACCGGCGGCGCCGGGAGCGGCCGGCATGCAACGCACCGGGTTCCCCGCCGGAGCCGTCGGCGAGCCGCGCGGCGTGTTCCGCTTCATCCTGCCGGCCGACGGCATCGAGCGCCTGTTCGCCGTGGCGCCGGTCGACGGCAGCCGCTGGCGGGTCGCGGCCGGCGTGCCGACCGCCGCCATGGACGCGGAAATCGCGCGCGAGCGCCGCTTCTGGCTGGCCCTGCTCGGCGGCGTCCTGCTCTATGCGGCATTGGTCGTCTGGCTGGCGCGGCGCCATGTCCTGCGCCCGATCCAGCGCCTGGCCGAAGTCGCCGGCGCGGTGCAGGACGGCAATTTGCAGCGGCGTCTTCCGGCCGGGGAAATGGGCCGGCTCGCCGACATCAATCGCGTCGCTGGCCAGTTCAACGCCATGCTCGATGCGCTGGCCGCGGACAAGGCGCAGCTCGAAGCCGCCGAGCGAGCGCTGCAGGAAAGCACCGAGAGCCTGGCGATCACCCTCAACTCGATCGGCGATGCGGTGATCGCCACCGATGTCGAGGGGCGGGTGACGCGCATGAACGCCGCGGCCGTGCAACTGACCGGATGGCCGCTGGCCGAGGCCGCCAACAAGCCGCTCGCCGAAGTGCTTCGCCTGGTCGATGGCGAGACGCGCCAGCGTGTCGCCAGTCCGGTGCGGCGGGCGATCGATGAGCGCACGGCCGCGGGCATCGCGGGGCACGCCGTCCTGATCGCGCGCGACGGCGCGGAGCGCCAGATCACCGACAGCGCCGCACCGATTCGCAATGCGGACGGGAAGATCGTCGGCGCCGTGCTGGTGTTGCGCGATGTCAGCGAAAAATACCGCAGCGAGCAGTCCATGCGCGACAGTGAGGAACGTTACCGCACGGCTTTCCGCACCAGCCCCGACGCGATCGCGATCAACCGCGTGGCCGACGGCGTTTATCTCGATTGCAACGAGGGCTTCAGCCTGACCTTCGGCTGGCGCCGCGACGAGATCCTCGGCCGCAGCTCGCGTGACATTGGTATCTGGCGCAACCTCGCCGACCGGCGAAAACTGGTCGACGCGCTGGCGCGCGACGGTTCTTGCAAGAATTTGGAATTCGAATTGCAGACCCGCGACGGCCGTTTGCTGAACGCGCTCACCTCCGCCACGATCATTTCGATCAAGGGCGAACCGTGCCTGCTTTCCGTGACGCGCGACATTTCCGAGCGCAAGCGCAGCGAGCAGTCGCTGCTGGACAGCGAATCGCGCTTCCGCATGATCTTCGAGACGAATTCATCGGTGATGCTGCTGATCGAACCGGCCTCCGGCGCGATCGTCGACGCCAACGCCGCGGCGCTCGCCTATTACGGCTATTCGCGGCACGCGCTGCTGGCCATGTCGATCAACGACATCAATACGCTGCCGCCCGAGCGCATCGCCGCGGATCGGCAGCGCGCCCTACACGGCGAATGCAAGACTTTCGTCTTTCCGCATCGCCTGGCTTCGGGTGAAATTCGCGACGTCGAGGCGCACCTGACGCCGGTCGAAATCGGCGGCGCCGCGCTGCTCTTTTCGGTGATCAACGACGTCACCGCGCGCACGCGCGCCGAACACGCCCTGCTGTCTTCGGAACTGTTCGCCAAGGCGACCATAGACGCGGTTGCCGCGAACCTGTGCGTGCTCGACCGGCGCGGCTGGATACTCGCGGTCAACAAGGCCTGGCGCGACTTTTTCGATCGCAATCACGGGCAGGCGGAGGCGCAGAATTACGGCGTCGGCAGCAATTATCTCGCGCTTTGCGATGCGGCAACGGGCCCCGAGGCGGGCGATGCCGGCCGGATGGCCGAGGGAATCCGCGCCGTCATCGACGGTCGGCTCGATGCCTTTGGAATGGAGTATGCCTGCGACAGTCCGTCCGAACAGCGCTGCTTCATGGCGCGCGTGACGCGCTTTCATGGCGACAGCGGCAACGTCGTCGTGGCCCATGAAGATATCACCAGCCGCAAGCAGGCGCAGGACGAACTCGAGCAGTATCACCAGCATCTCGAAGAACTGGTCGCCGCGCGCACCGTCGAGGTCGAAGCCGGTAAGAGCGCCGCCGAAGCGGCCAACCGGGCCAAGAGCGAATTCCTCGCCAACATGAGCCACGAGATCCGCACGCCGATGAACGCCATCGTCGGCATGGCCCATCTGCTGCGCCGCAGCGGCGTCACGGCCGGCCAGGCCGAACGCCTGGACAAGATCGACGCGGCGACCCGGCACCTGCTCGGCACCATCAGCGACATTCTCGATCTGTCGAAAATCGAGGCCGGCAAGTTCTTCCTCGACTCCGAACCGATCTCGATCGCCAGTCTGATGGGCAACGTCCAGTCGATGCTGACCGAACGGGCGCAGAGCAAGAAGCTTGAACTCAAGATCGAGGCCGGCAGCTTCCCAGCCAATCTGCATGGCGACCCGACGCGCTTGCAGCAGGCCCTGCTCAACTACGCGACCAACGCGATCAAGTTCACCGAGCGCGGCGTCGTGACGCTGCGCGCCCTGCAACAGGAGGACACCGAGGCGTTTTCGCTGGTGCGCTTCGAGGTCGAGGACAGCGGCATCGGCATCGCGGCGGAAACCCTGCCGCGGCTCTTCGGCGCTTTCGAGCAGGCCGACAATTCGACGACGCGCAAGTACGGCGGCAGCGGCCTCGGCCTGGCCATCACGCGCCGCCTGGCGGAATTGATGGGCGGCAGCGTCGGGGTCGACAGCACGCCCGGCGTCGGCAGCACCTTCTGGTTTACGGCGCGCCTCGCCAAACAGGAGATTGCCGGCAGCGTTCCGCGCCAGCCGGAAATCACCGACGAAGCCGAGAATCTCGTCCGGCACAAGCACCCGGGCCGGCGCATTCTGCTGGTCGACGACGAGCCGGTCAATCTCGCCGTCGCGCAGTTCTTTCTCGAAGATGCCGGATTGCTCGTCGACACCGCCAACGACGGCCTGGAAGCCGTCGAGCGGGCCAGGCAGGGCGGCTACGCGCTGATCCTGATGGACATGCAAATGCCGAACCTGAACGGCGTCGAGGCGACGCGCACGATACGCACGCTGCCGGGCCACGGCGAAACGCCGGTTGTGGCGATGACGGCCAATGCCTTCGCCGAGGACAAGGCGCGCTGTCTGGCGGCCGGCATGAACGATTTCCTGGTCAAGCCCTTTAATCCCGACCTGTTGTTCGCAACTTTGTTAAAATGGCTCGACCGGCTTCCAGAACAGATACGGCACTGACCTTCAATCGCTTCGACCTTCACCCGGCAAGGGGATCGCCCATTGCTCGCGCTGATTCGAGATGAACACCAATAAATTGGCGCGTCCCCAGCCCAAGGTCTACCTGATCGACGACGATCCGGTGGCGGCATTTCTCCTCGTCGATCTGGCCGAATCGGTCAATCTGCCTTTCGCCGTTTTTGAAAGCGCTTCGAAATTTCTTGAACAGGACCTGGGCGGCCTCGAAGGCTGCATCGTCAGCGACCTGCGCATGCCCGGCATGAGCGGCCTGGAACTGCAGGACGAACTGCGCAATCGCGGCGTGAACCTGCCGATCATTTTCATTTCGGCGTACGCCGAGGTGCAGTCGGTAGTCCGCGCGATGCGCGGCGGCGCGCTCGATTTCTTCCAGAAACCCTTTTCTTCGCAACAGCTGATCGAACGCATCCAGGACGGCTTGCGCATCGACCGCGAGCGCGCCGAACTGCTGGCCCGGAACCGCCGCATCGGCGAGCGCATTGCGCAATTGACGCCGCGCGAGAAGGAAGTCCTGCAGGGCATCTTCGAAGGCAAGCTGACCAAGGTGATCGCCGAAGAGCTCGGCATCGGCGTGCGCACCGCCGAGACCTATCGCCAGCTGATCATGCAGAAACTGCAAGCCGGGTCGGTCGCCGAACTCGTGCGTTTCGTCGTCGACGCGATGCCCGAGTGCCATCCCTGAGCGTCCTGCCTTCCGCCTTGTTCGCCCCCTAGCGTCATTGCGGCGCAAGCCGCAATCCGGTGTGCCTCGATCGCCGGTACGATGGTTTATCCTGCGCTTCCTGGCGCGCCTTCCCCCGGCTTGCGCGTGCTTTCGCGTATCTCTTCCGCGCTGACATCGCGCACATGGGTAGCGACCGACCAGTGGTGCCCGAACGGGTCCTGCAGCCGGCAATAGCGGTCGCCCCAGAACATCTCGGCGACCGGCATGGTGATGCGCGCGCCGGCGGCGACGGCGCGCGCGACGGTCGCGTCGACGTCATCGACGTAGAGATGCACGGTCACCGGCGAGCCTTTGAGGCTCAAGGGACCGAGGCGTTCGTGTTCGGGGTATTCATCGACCAGCATCAGCGGCGAATCGCCGATCTTCACCATCGCATGCAGCAGCCGCCCGTCAGGGCCGAGCAGGCGCACGAGCTCGGTCGCGCCGAAGGCCTTGACGTAAAACAGGATGGCATCGACCGCGCTGTGGCAGACGAGGTGCGGCGTGAGCGTATGCATGCCGGGCGGAATCGCCTGTACTTCGGCCTGTACTTCGGCTTGCCCCTTGTCCATGGCTTTTCTCCTGTGCGTTGGCAGTCGGCAGGACGAACCGGCCGCGTGCACACGGATCGACAAGCGATGGCGAATTTCGTTCGTCGGCGGGACGGCGCATCAATTCAAAACCGAGCAAGTCACGGCATCGACTGGTCGAGCGGCAAGATGGGGCCGCCGCTCGACCAAAGCGACAGGTGATACGATTCTAGGTTCTGGAGCTACAGGCGACGTATCCGAAAACCGCTCCGATGCCCGCGCCAATTGCTCCCATGGCCAAGCCGGCGACCGGTCCTCCCCCAAACAACCCGACTTCGAAGGCGGTCTGGCCGAAAACGACTGCCATGCCCAGCGAGCACACCGCTTCCCCCGCCTCGGAAGCGCCGGAGACGCCGTCAATTTCAGCCGCCGTAAGTTCGCACATTGAATTCATGTTCATAGACTCCTTCAAGATGGGTGGTGAAAGTTGCTTGTACGCCTGGAAACCAGCGCGGCTACTTGGATGCGGCGGGTGCTCGACGGCCTCTTCCAGCCGTCCACGCAGTGCGGCGCTTGCCGTTCCGGTCACCCCGGCCGGGGTCGAATCGGCAGTGCGTCCGACACTGGGCGCTCGGGAAGAGTTTCCGGTCCCATCGTCATCGCGCGCGGCGCGACATGGGCGGATCGCCGGCAGAGCAGTTGAACAAGGGCTGGAGAATCGGCGCCGGGCGGCGCGATGCAGTGCTTGCAGAGGAGCGCAGCGGCGCCGTCACGATCGCCGCGCGGCGAGAAACTTGCCGAGCCCGCGGCGGTGAGCGCAAGCGCTGCGCGTTGTCCGCGGCAGCCTGAGCGTCGTCGCGCCCGCGGCTCAGTCCGCGCCGGCCAGGCCGTAAGGCGCTGGGGTCAGGTTGACGATGCGGTGGAAGAGCTCGGCGAATTCGCCTTCGGCGCCGGCGTAGGGATCGAAGTTGGCCGAGAAGGCGCCGTCGACTTCCTTCCAGTCTTCGACGCTAAGCGCCGTGCGCGCCAGCGGCAGGAGCTCGGCTTCTTCGCGGTTCAGATGCTTCCAGTTGAAGTCGAGGTATTCCTGCACCAGCGCATCGAAAGCCGGGAAGGCGCTGGCGCCGATGCTCTGGTAATGAATCAGCGCCTGCGCCAGCGCGGCCGTCATGCGGTAGCCCTCGCCGTGCTGCGCTTCGAGGACGGCGATGAGTTCGGCGGCGCCGGCCGAACGCTCGCGCAATTTGGGGAACAGGTAGTTGTCTTCTTTCGGGTGATGCACCTTGTCCGGCACCTGCGTGATGTAATCGATCATCGCCGCGAGCAGGCGGAAATCCGGCTGCAGCTTGCCCTTGCGGATTTGCTCGACGACGAAGCGCAGGGCCTGCAGCACGGTGGCCAAGGCCTGGTGTTCGCTGTGAATGATGTCAAGCGTCTTCATTGGCATTTTCCTTTCATCGCTCGGCTGGCGTTCAGTGCGCGCCGACCCCCAGCCACTTGTCGAGCAGACCGCGATCGGTGCGCAAGGTTTCGCTGTCGCCCGCATAGACGGTGCGCCCGCGTTCGAGAATCAGCGCCTGGCGCGTCAGCGGCAGAATCTGGTGGGCATGCTGTTCGACCAGGATGACCGCCATGTCGCCGGCGGCGATCATGCGGCCGATGATGCGCAGGAGATCCTGCACGATCAGCGGCGCGAGGCCCTCGAGCGGTTCGTCGAGCAACAGCAGTCTCGGGTTCACCATCAGCGCGCGCGCCATCGCCAGCATCTGCTGCTCGCCGCCCGACAACTGGTTGCCCATGTTGGCGCGGCGCTCGTGCAGGCGCGGGAACATCTCGTAAATGCGCGCCAGCGTCCACGGTCCGGGCCGCGCGACGACGGTCAGGTTTTCCTCGACCGACAGCGACGCGAACATGTCGCGCTCCTGCGGCACCCAGCCGAGGCCCTGCGCCGCGCGCGCGTGGCTGGGCACGGCCGCGAGATCGCGCCCGTCGAGCGTCATGCGCCCGGACTTGAAGCGGGTCGCGCCCATCAGCGTCGACAAGAGCGTCGTCTTGCCCATGCCGTTGCGCCCGAGCAGCGCCAAGCTGCCGCCGGCTTCGAGCGAGAACGAGATGTCTTCGAGGACGACCGCGTCGCCGTAGCCAGCCCAGACGTTTTCGAGCTTGAGCAGTTCAGCCATGCAAGGCCTCGCCGAGATAGACTTCCTTGACGCGCTTGTCGCGGGCGATTTCCTGCGGCGTGTTTTCGGTCAGCAGGCCGCCGTTGACCAGCACCGAGATGCGGTCGGCGAAGCGGAAGACGAGGTCCATGTCGTGTTCGATGAGCACGATGGTCACGTCGCGCGGCAGGCGGGCGATCGTCTCGAACAGTTCGCGGCTCTCGCTGGTCGGCACGCCGGCGGCCGGTTCGTCGAGCAGCAGCACCTGCGGCCTGGCGGCCAGCGCCAGGGCGATCTCGATCAGCCGCTGCTTGCCGTAGGCGAGGTTGCGCGTCTTCTCGTTGGCCACGTCGGCGAGGCGCAGGCTGGCCAGCAGCGCCGCCGCCTCGTCGACCGCGGCGGCGTGGGCGCCGACCGGCCGCCACCAGTGCCAGCCGAAGCCGAGGCGCTCGCAGACGGCGAGGGTCACCGATTCGAGCACGCTCA
>CAIXAY010000553.1 GCA_903917505.1 uncultured beta proteobacterium
GTAATCACGCCCTCGTTAGCTTTTAGCAGCAATCTGTCGTTGCCAAGCCCGGCCGATTGCGCGAGTGTCCGCGCCATCTCCAGATAGGTATTTCGTCATAACTTCCAAGGATCCTGACATGTCCCTGCATCTGCTATCGCACGCATCATTAACCTCGCCGGGAGCGCGCCGGCGCTGGATGGTGCTGGCAGCCGCGACGACGGTGCTGGCGACCGCCGGATTGGGGTACGCCCAGACCGCGACGAGCGATCCTCTCGTCGCCAAGGTGAACGGCGTCGAAATCCGCCAAAGCGATCTTGCCATGGCGGAAGAAGACGTCGGCCAGAGCATGCCGGCCAACACCGAGGAGGCCAAGCGCGACTACCTCGTCAGCTATGTGACCGACATGATCCTGCTGTCGAAGGCGGCCGAGGAGCGCAAGATCACCGACAACACCGAGTTCAAGCGCCGCCTCGCCTTCGCCCGCAACAAGGTGCTGATGGAGGCCCTGCTGATCGGCGAGGGCAAGAGCGCCGTCACCGACGAGGCGATGAAGAAGGTCTACCAGGAAGCCACCAAGCAGATCGGCGATGAGCAGGAGGTTCACGCCCGCCATATCCTGTTCCGCGTGCCCGACGCCGCCGACAAGAAGGCGAGCGAGGAGGCCGAAGCCAAGGTCAAGGCGACGATCGAGCGGGTCAAGAAAGGCGAGGACTTCGCCACGCTGGCCAAGGAATTGACCGAGGACCCCTCGGGCAAGCAGGACGGCGGCGATCTCGGCTACTTCACCAAGGACCAGATGGTGCCGGAATTCGCCGAAGCGGCGTTCAAGCTCGACAAGGGGCAGATTTCCGATCCGATCAAGACCCAGTTCGGCTGGCACGTCCTCAGGGTTGAGGACAAGCGCAAGCGCGAGGCGCCCGCCTTCGACAAGGTCAAGGATCAGCTCGAGACCTATGTGGTGCGCAAGGCGCAGGTCGATCTGGTGGCCAAGCTGCGCGCCGAGGCCAAGATCGAGCGCCTCGACAAGCTGGCAGGCGACGCCAAATCGGATCTCAAGCCGGCCGAGCCGAAGAAATAATTGACAAGCTTCCACGCAATGGCGTCTTCGTCATCGCCGGGCTTGCCCCGGCGATTTCGATTCCAGGGTGTTCGATTCTCGGGCAATCGATTCTCGGGCACCGGCTTTTGGGCACCCAGTTCTTGGGCACCCAGTTCTTTGGCACCCAGTTCTTGGGCACTGGCGTGCCCGGCAAAAACGATAGGGATCGGTACGATGACATCCGGGGTTTCTCCGCTGGCGCCAGCACGGTTTCCCGATATGCCGGAGATCGCCGGCGTCAGGCTGTCCACCGGCGCGGCCGGTATCCGTTACCAGGGGCGCACCGACGTCCTGCTGGCGCTGTTCGACCAGGGCACGACCGTTGCCGGCGTGTTCACGCGGTCGAAATGCCCATCGGCACCGGTCGACTGGTGCCGCGCCCGCCTCAAGACCAAGGCTGCGCGCGCGCTGGTTGTCAATTCGGGCAATGCCAACGCCTTCACCGGCAAGAACGGCCGCGACGCGGCGAAATTCACCGCCGAGCTTGCCGCCAAGGCGGCCGGCTGCA
>CAIXAY010000554.1 GCA_903917505.1 uncultured beta proteobacterium
CCAAATGCCATCAAGCGGATCATGCAGGTTGACGCCGAGACCGGGCTGGAGATGTCGAAGGAACGCATGGCGGGCGTCGTTGAGCAGGCCAAGCTCAAGTCCTACGAAACCGAGCTCGGCACGGCCAAATTCGACGGCTACAGCCAGCTCGCCGGCATCGGACACGACGCCTATTCCGAATCGAAGGAAGCCGGCAACCCGGAGCCGGTGGCGCGCGCGGCCGGCAAGCAGGCGCGAGACGAGGCGCTGGATGCGAAGGCCGGGCTCTATACGCCGCAGGAAATCGACGCGCTGAAGTCGAAGCCGTTCGATCCGAACCAAGCCGAGGCGCTGGCCGGCGCGAACAAGGGCTGGCAGTCACGCTCGGCGAAGGCGGCAGACCTGGCGCTCAAGACGCGCGCCGAGGCTGAGAAAGAACGCCATGACGAGGCGACCGAGAACCGCATGGCCGAAGCGCTGGCGAACAAGCCGGCCGCGACCGACGCGAAGTGGGACGTCCGGGTCGACAAGGATGGCACCGAATATCGCTATAACGCGGCGACGGCCAAGGCGACCACACTGTCCGGCGATCCCTACACGCCGAAGGGCGGTGCGGCCAAGGTTGGCTCCGGCGAAGGCGGCGCCATATCCGATGATGCGGCCAATCTGATCGCCGATCAGGTGCTGGCGGGCAACCGGGCGGCGGTGTCCGGCCTGGCGCGCAGCAAGGACAATATCGCCAAGGTCAACAACGCCATCGCCGTGAAGGCCAGGGCGCTCGGCATGAGCGGCGCCGACATCGCGGCGAAGCAGGCGGAGTTTCAGGGCGAATCCCAGGGCCAGCGCACGCTCGGCACACGCGCGGCGAACATGGAAATCGCCGCCAACGAGGTCAAGAACATGGCGCCGCTGGCGCTGGCGGCCTCGGCCAAGGTCAACCGGACGCAGTTTCCGACCTTGAATTCCGTCCTGCAGGCGGCCGAGAAGGGCACCGGCGGCGAAGATGTCGTGACCTTCGGCCTGGCGGCGAACTCGCTGATCTATACCTACGCCAAGTTTCTCAACCCGACCGGCATCCCGACCGACGCGGACAAGGCGCGCGCGACGGATATTTTGAGCACGGCCTGGACCAAGGGTCAGTTTTCCGCCGCGATCGAGCAAATCAAGAAGGAAATCGCCAGCGGACAGAAGGCGGTGACCGAAACCGGACAGGAACTGAGCGACCGGGTTTCCGGCAAGAAGCCGGCGACGGATACGGCACCTGTAAAGCCTGCCGACGACGAATTCGACCATTTCTGGCAGTGACCCATGGCCGACGATAGTCCGGACACCCCATCCAGTGCCCCAGGGGCGAGCGCCGCGGGGCCTAAGCCGTGGGCGGTCGTCCAACAGAGCCCGGCGTTCAAGGCGCTTCCTCCTGAGCGCCAGGAGGCCGTCAGAAACGCCTATTTCGACCGGGTCGTCGCGCCGAAGGTGCCGGCCGAGGCTCGCGAAAGGGTGCGGGCTCGGTTCGACGAGCAGACCGCCCCGTCGAATTACGCGAAGTTCATCCGCGATGCCAAGCCGATGACGCGCATGGAGCGGTTTGGGACCGGCGTCAAGGACATCGTCGAGGGCGGCGCGCAGTTGCTGACGCACGTCCTGCCGGAGAGCGTCGTCGAAAAAGGCAACGAGTTGAACAATTGGCTGCGCTCCAAGGGCGTGCCGTTGGAAGAGCTGCCGACGAAGGCCAAAGGCGACAGGGACATTACCTTGGATGCATCGGTGAAGGCCCGCGAAGCCGGCATCCAAGCGTCGGAGAAGGCGTCCGGCGTCACCGGGACCGACTGGTATCGGCTCGGCGGCAATGTCGCGGCGACGCTTCCTTTGGCCGCGCTGCCGGGCGGCGGCGCTACGTCGCTCGGACGGATTGCGGCGTCGGCAGGCTCAGGCGCGGTCGCCAACATCCTGAATCCGGTCACCGATGACGACTATTGGTCGGCCAAGGGTGAGCAGGCCGCCATCGGCGCGGCGACGGGCGGTGTCGTCGGAACGGCCGGCGAGGCGCTGTCCAAAGTCATCGCGCCGACGTTCCGCGACTCGGCAAAGACCTTGCTGGACGAAGGCGTGAAGCTGACGCCGGGCCAAATGGCGGGCGGTGTCGCGCGGCGAAGCGAAGAGGCGATGAAAAGCGTCCCCCTGCTCGGCAGCGCGGTTCGAAACGGCGAGCGACAGAGCATCGAATCGTTCAACTCCGCGGCCATCAACCGCTCGTTGGCCCCGATCGGCGCGAAACTGCCGAAAGGAACGCCGGCGGGCAACGAAGCAATCGACTACGCCGCGACGAAGCTCAGCGATGCTTACGAAACGCTGTTGCCGCGCATGCGGGGCGCGCTCGACGCGCAGTATCGCACCGAAATCGACAATGTCTCAAATCTCGCCAAGACGACACTGCCGGCCGCCGACGCGGCGAAGCTGGACGGCATCATCAAGAACGAGATCATCGACCGGTTCACGCCGACTGGCGGCGTCGCGACCGGGCACACGGCGAAGGAAATCGAGAGCGAGCTGGGGCGCCTTTCGTCCGATATGGGCCGCTCGACGGATTACGACGTGCGCAAAATGGGCGGCGCGATCAAGGAATTGCAGGCATCGACCCGTCGCATGGTCGAGCGGGTCAATCCGGCTGAGCGAGGCGAGTTGCAGAAGATCAACGCCGGCTGGGCCAATCTCAAGCGCGTGCAGCGCGCGGCATCGAGCGTCGGCGCCAAGGATGGCGTGTTCACGCCTGCCATGCTGCACAACGCCGTGAAGGCGCTGGACAAGTCGAAAGACAAAGCTGCCTTCGCGGCCGGCAAGGCGCTGATGCAGGACTTGTCGAGCGCGGCGAAGGACGTGCTGCCGCAGACGGTGCCAGATAGCGGCACGCCCGAGCGCGCCTTGTGGGCCGCGACGGTCGGCGGCGGCGGCGCGGCGGCGCTTGGACATCCGGCGGTGCCGATCGCGATGGCCGCTGCCGCGGCGCCCTATACCTCGCCCGGCATGGCGCTGCTACGCCAATATGCGACGGCGATGCCGGCGACGCGCAATTATCTGGCCCGCTCGATACAGGGCCTGACACCACATCTCGCGCCAGGCGCTTCGCTCGCCATGGCTCCCGTTGCCACGAACGCGATGAACTCGATAGCGCCGCAGTAGCCAACTCGCTGCGCCGATCGCGCCGGACTGTATCGCGCCACTCAGGATCTGATCATGGGTCACCGAATCACCATCGAAGCCGTGCCGCAG
>CAIXAY010000555.1 GCA_903917505.1 uncultured beta proteobacterium
AGCCGTAGCCGTAGCCGGCCCGTCCCGCTGCGCCTAGCGCCGCAACCCCTCGACGATCCCCCGCTGCGCCTGCGAGGTCAGCCCCGTCTCGACATACACCGCGCCGCCGATGGCGGCCTCCACCACTGAGTCGATCATGGCGCAATCTCCCAATCGGTCGCCAGTAGATCGGTCTGGCTGCACAACCACGGCACGAAGCAGCAGTCGGCCGTCCGCATCATCACGAACGGCAGCGGGCGGGCTTCGGGCAAATTGTCGGCCGGACCAAGCCACACGTTGAACGTCCACGATGTCACCAGCGCCAGCCACATACCCTTGCCATTCCAGCCGGCCCGGCGCACGCGGACGCCGTTCCACATCTGTTTCACTGCCCAGCCGATCTCGTGCCGCTCGGCGGCCTTCCCCTTCTCGCTCACAACACGCGCTCCGTCGTCGTGATCGTGATCGCAATCTTGCCGGCGTCCCGCAATTTCTCGTATGCCACTTTAGCCTTGCACCAGTGATCCATGGTCGGCACCAGCACTTCTGGGCAACCCTCGCCGTACGTCTCGCGCCACGCCAGCGCCTCGGCCGCATCGGTGTATTCCGTCAGGCCGGTGAAGTGAACGTGGCCCTTGTCGTCCAGATACATCGCGCCGGCAAAGCGCGAATACGTCGTCGCCTTCGGCTTGTTCCACACAAGGCCGGACTTCTTCGGGTTGCTCGTCTGCATCATCATCCGCGCGCCGCGCTTCGGGTCGCAGTCGATCCAATAGCGCATGGTGCAGCGCAGTCGGAAGCCAAAAGGGTAATCCGGGACGCTGTAGGCGGTTTCCGGGGACGTGTGACCTTTGAGGATTTGCATTTGTCAGGCTCCCATTTGTCCGAGCTTGCGGCTTTCCGCATAGTCGTATTCCACGCGCGGCAGGTTGCAGTTGAGGTAATGCACCGTTCGCAGTCCGTCCGCGTCGCACGTAATCACGCCCTTGGTGTACCGCGCGTTATCCAACAGCCGCACGCGCTTGCCCTTCAACCGGCGCAGTGCAGTCGGCGCGCCGTGCGACATTTTGCGGTAGGCGCCGGCAATCGGGAGATAGGCGTGCTGCCCGTGCGCCGGGATCGCCGCCACGTCCACCGACAAGCCCCTATCCGCGAGCCAGCATATTGTCTGCGCCAGGGTTTTGAACGCGGTATGCGGCCCGCCGTATTGCGTGACAGTGTACCAATAGCCGCACGTCCGCGCGTGCTGTTCCGGCGTCAGGCAGCACAAGCCGAGCCGGTCGTAGAGTTCCATGTGGTTGGCGATGGGCATGTCACTCTCCCTTGCCAGTGATCCGCCCCGTCTCCGGGTTGAAGATGTAGGACTTTGGCCCGATCTTGCCCGTCCCGAGCACGCGCCGGAACTCAATCGGCGCCATGTTGTCAGTCTGCGGCGCCTTTCCGACGATGCGGAAATTGCTCATCTTGTCGCCAAAAAACCGCATCGTCTCGCGGCTGAAAAACTTCCCGTCGGCGTCGGCGTCACACGCGCGGATCATGCTCATTGTCCACTGCATTTTCATCCCTCCTGTTGCACTCTCAAGCCCTCGGCTTGCCACTCCGCCCGACGCATGGCCGGGCGGGTTAGGAAGGCGGGGGTTATTGCGGCGGCCAGACCTCATAAGAGGGCCACCGACCGACAAGCCGGTTGCAGGACATGCCGCTGTAGATCGCCGCCGCGAGCGTTGACAGTCCGACCGGCAGATAATCCGCCGCGTAGTTGTGCAGTGCCATTGTGTATTCCCTTCGCTTACAGCTAGGCCAACGCGTTGCGGGCCTATGTGCAAGCGGCCCCTTGTCGGGGCCGCAGGGTAGGCTATCCGTGGATTTTCGCCATTGTCGCCGCGTGCCGGGCCTCGTTCGCCTCATGCATCTCCGCACACAGGCGCCGCAATTCCTCGGTTGCTTGGCCGCGTGCATCATAGCGCGCATCGCCGGCACGCTTGCCATACGCACGGATAAGCGCGGCCTGCCATGCGTCATCCGCCAAGATTGCAGCGGTCGTCAGTACGTCGATTGTTTGGATTGACATTTTTCCCTCCGATGCGCGGGCGGGCCGCGCTGTTGTGTTACAGTGATGCCGGATCAACCGGCACATCTGCCATCACAACAGTCACATCATAAGACTTGCGCGCCTTGAAGATAGCGGCAGCCTTCTGTTGTGCGGCGTATGACGTTTCAGCCTGAACGCTGATACGCTTGCCTTTGTAGAAGCATTCATAGTTGCTCATGCAGGTTGCTCCCGTAACACGGCGGACCATTCCGCCGGTTTGCGGGAGCAACGGCGCGGGGTTGCTATGCCCGCGCGATTGCATCATCTACCGACCTCGCACATGCGTAGGGACTAGCCTTGCCCGATGAGCGGGCTGCGCTATGTCCATGCCAATCCGGGTTTCGTCGCACATTGCTCCGCCCGTGGCCGGTTCATAGTCGGATTTTTTCATAAGTCAGCGCATCCGAAGCGCCCGCCACTGCATGCCGTGGCCGCTATTCAATTGTCAAAGAACGGACCGAGCCTGTATCGCGTTGTCGGTCATCCGCTTAGG
>CAIXAY010000556.1 GCA_903917505.1 uncultured beta proteobacterium
AGTTTCACCTTCGAGCAGGACTTGCTCGACAACGGCGTCCCGGTCCGCCACATCGAAATCGGGCGCAACGTCCCGATGTACGTCAGCAATCGCGAATGCCGGCCAGCCGGTATTTTCTCCGGACCGATGGTCGTCAGCATGAGGCCGATTCGGGCCGCGCTCGTGGACAAGGCGATCGCGATCACCGCGCGTTTTCGCCGTGCGCACGGCGCGCCGGTGCACGTCGGCGAACCCGCGGCGCTTGGCATTGCCGATCTGCAACGCGTCGATTTCGGTGACCCGCCCGAAATCCGCCCGGGCGAAGTGCCGGTGTTCTGGGCTTGCGGCGTGACGCCGCAGATGGCGCTGCAGCGCGCCAGGCCCGACCTCGTCATCACGCACGCGCCAGGCTATATGTTCGTTACCGACATCCGCGACCAGGACCTTGCCAAATGGTGAGCCGCTCGCCCCTGCTCGCTGCGATCCAGCGCATCGAAACGCTCTCCCGCCGCGATCCCGGCGCCCGCGGCCTGGCGTCGTTCGCCGAAACAAGCGATCTGCTGCCGGCCGCGACCGACCTGCTGGCAAGTCCGCGTGTCGTGCTCGTCACCGGCTTCTGCGTGCGCGCGGCGATGATTGGCGAGACCGACGGCCCGCCGGGGACACTGGCGCTCGCCGACGCGTTGCGCGCCCTCGGCAAGGAGGTGCATCTGGTCACCGACGAACACAGCAGCGGACTCATCGCCGCCGGCTCGCCGGTATTCGGCGGCGCCCCTTTCCCGCTGTTGGTCTTGAGCCGCGACCAGATAACCGCCGACGCGCAAATCGATGGCCTCCTCGCCGCATTCGCGCCGACGACGGTCGTAACCATCGAGCGTCCCGGCAACGCCATCGACGGTCACCGCTATTCGATGCGCGGCGAATGCCTGGACGATATCGTGCCGGCAGCCGACCGCTTGCTGGCGCCGCCGGGTCAGCGCAACTACCGGACCATCGCCGTCGGCGACGGCGGCAACGAATTGGGCTGCGGCGGATTGCGCGAGCGCCTGATGGCGCACGTCACGCATGGCGAACTGATCTTCTCTGCGACTCCTGCCGATTACCTGATTCCGGCGGGCATTTCGAACTGGGGGGCTTGCGCGCTGGTGGCCGCGCTCTCGCTTCTATCCGGAAAGATGCTGCTGCGGCTGCCGGCAAACGAACGCTCGGTCTTGCAGGCGATCTTCGAGGCCGGCGCCGTCGATGGTTGCACCCGGCGACATGAGATTTCGGTCGACGGACTAGGCTGGGACGACTATGCCGCCACGCTCACCGACATTCACACCGTGACGAGCGCGGCACTGGCCACATCGCCCGGCCACGATCGCTGAATCGACGGCCGGCGGCTTCCGGACAATTTTGGGGATCACGTCCAGGTAGCGTCCGTAAAATGAAGAATGGAGAAGTCCGATGACAAGCTTACCTCCGGCCGAAATCGGCTCACCGTTTCGTGACATCGATACGCCCGCTCTCATCGTCGATCTCGATGCGTTCGAACGCAATCTCGAGACCATGGCCGCGGCCGCAGGCCGGCTTGGCGTGCGCCTGCGTCCGCACGCCAAAACGCACAAGTCGCCGATCATCGCGGCCAAGCAGATCGCCCGCGGTGCGGTCGGTGTTTGCTGCCAGAAAGTTGCCGAGGCGGAAGTGCTCGTGGCCGGCGGCGTCACCGACGTGCTGGTCAGCAACGAGGTCGTCGGCCCGTTCAAGCTAGAGCGCCTGGCCAGTCTGGCCCGGCATGCCCGGATCAGCGTTTGCGTCGACCACGTCGACAACGTTGGGCAACTGGCGGCGGCGGCCGAACGGGCGCGGTCTCGGATCGAAGTGCTGGTCGAAATCGATGTCGGTGGCCGCCGTTGCGGCGTCGAGCCCGGAATGCCAGCGCTTGCTCTGGCCCGCGCCATAGCCGCGTCGAAGGCGCTAACTTTCGGCGGCTTGCAAGCCTATTATGGGGCGGCCCAACACATGCGCACGCCGGCCGAACGCCGCGAGGCGATCGCCACAGCGACGGCGACGACCGCCGAAACCATTCGCTGCCTGGCTGCGGACGGATTCACCTGTCGTACCGTCGGCGGGGCGGGAACGGGTACGTTCGAGCACGAAGGGGCAAGCAGGGTGTGGAACGAACTGCAGGCCGGCTCGTACATCTTCATGGACGCCGACTACGCCAAAAACATTCCTGACGGCGATAAGGCTGTACATCCCTTCGAACATGCGTTGTTCGTGCTTGCTACCGTGATGGGGCGCTCGTCGGAGCTGCGGGCCGTACTCGATGCGGGCCACAAGGCACTGTCAAACGACAGCGGTTTCCCGACTGTCTGGGGACGTCCCGAGGTAATCTATCACCGGCCTTCCGACGAACATGGGGTGATCGAACTCGGCGCGACGTTGTGGCGGCCGGTGCTCGGCGAGAAGATCCTGCTCGTTCCAGGCCATTGCGATCCGTCGGTGAATCTCTTCGATTGGTATGTCGGCGTCCGTGGCTTCGGCACTCCGGAGGCACGGGTCGAAACGCTTTGGCCGGTTGCCGCACGTGGCGCCGTCACATGACCTTGGTCTTGGCAGCCGTTCGTATTGATGATTCCGGCGCAGTGTCGGTAGCAAAAAGAGATGACCAAATTGGTTTGGCCAAGCCCTTATAGCGCGTCTTGCGGTAGCGGAACAGGTCATTGACCACATGAAACGGGTGTTCGACCTTGGCGCGAATGCTGGCTTTGGTGTGTTCGAGCCGTTCCCGCAGATCGCCCAAGGGGGTTGCCGGCAACGCTTTGCGCTTGCTTGGTCGCATCGCTATCTGCGGATTTATGCCCGGATGGGCGCCGCTCGAACAATGACGGAAACCGGTGCAATCAACGCGCTTACCGCCGGACACGTCAAGAAATAGCAGCTTTCGGTAGTCGCTCAGCCAGGAGGCGTTTTCCCCTGACGAGCACGATTCCCGGCTCGCAAGAAACCATGAACTGCAAAGGAGAGCAGGATGCCCTATACCGTTAATTCCGGCGCGCTGACGCAATTTGGAACGTCCGTATTGACTGCGATCGGCGTTCCCCAGAACGACGCTCACCTGGTATCGGACAGTCTGGTTACCGCCGAGTTGTGGGGGCATGCTTCACACGGCATGCTGCGTCTGCCGTGGTACGTGGAGCGTTTACGTAGCGGTGCCATGACTGCGGTAACGACGCCGTTGAACGTCGTGGATCATGGTTCCATCGTGGTGATCGATGGCCAGAATGGCATTGGTCAGGTACTGACGGCAGAGGCTGTCAAGGTCGGTGTCGATCGGGCAAGAAAATATGGCATCAGCGCCGTTGGTGTTCGCAATTCGAACCACTTCGGAACGGCCGCCTATTTCACTCGCGAAGCGGCAAAAGCCGGATGTGTTGCCTTTCTCGCGACCAACGCCAGTCCGGCAATGGCGCCCTGGGGCGGTCGAAAAAAAGGCCTCGGCAGCAACCCGTGGTCTATCGCCGCACCTGCCGGACGTTTTGGTGTTTCAGTCATGGATCTCGCCAACACGGCGGTCGCTCGCGGCAAGATATATCTTGCCGCTGAGCGCGGCGAAGACATCCCTCCGTTCTGGGCAGCCAACGCTGACGGGGTACCGACGACCAATGCGAAGGCTGCCATTGAGGGCTTGATTTCGCCGATGGCAGGTCACAAAGGCTATGTGATCTCTTTCATGATGGACGTGCTCGCCGGTGTGCTGACGGGCAGCCAGTTCGGAAGCCATGTGGCCGGCCCCTACGACCCGAAACGCATCAGCGGCTGCGGCCATATGCTGATCACCATCAATGTCGAAACGATGATGCCGCGCGCTGAATTCGAGGCGCGCATGGAGGCGTTGATCGGGGAGGTCAAGGACGCGCCCAAGGCCGCAGGAATCGACGAGATTTTCTTCCCTGGCGAAATGGAGGATCAGAACGCAATTCGCCACCGGCAACGCGGGATTTCGATTGCGGACCATACGTGGGGAAGCCTTGCCAAACTTGGTACTGAAACCGCTACCCCTTTGCCCGCCATGCGCCCCACTTGATTGACGAGTTTCCCGCCATGATCGATCTCGTGGTGAAGGCACTTAAGGATTGTTGCATGCGATTACCAGCGATAAGGCCACGGCAAGAACCGCAGAAACACTGAGCACCGGGCAGGCCCGATGGCTCTGTTAGGTGCCGCACTGATCGGCGAGGGTTCTCGTCTTATTCTGTTCGCTGAACTCGTGATGTCGAGGCGACAGGCCTCGATTCGGGATCAGGTTGCCAAGGAGAATTCCATGACGTTGGCCGTCATTACCCGCCTCGAAATGCAGTTCCGCAATTACATCTACACTGAATTGCTGTCGCAGCGCGAAAGAAAGCAGCAAGTTTCCGCAGCCGAGGCGAACGCCATTGCGTCGGGCGCCGGGCAGGTTCCCGTGCGGGCTCCGCTCAGAGCGGCTCGAGCCTCGCACGCAAGTCGCAGGCGCAGTTACTTCGTCGAATATACGCACTCAAATATGGGCTAGTCAGCGGGCTTCAGAGCCAGGCCGGCCGCGTTCAGCCGGGCGGATCGATCGCTGAAAAGAATGGCTGGACGATGCTGTTCCTGGTCAGGCAAAGCTCGCGCAGATAAGCGGTGATCTGGCCGGCGCCGACGCGCCGCCAGGCGAGCGCCAGCGGCGAGGGCAGGCGGCCGACCGCGACCGGGCGTTCGACCAGCAGGCGCTGGCGCGACAGTTCGCCGGCGATCGGCGCCGGCAGGAAGCCGACGCCCAGCCCGGTAATGTGGCAGGAGATTTTGGTCTGCATGTCGGGCACCAGCAATTCGCGCTGGCGCGGCAGCCGCCATGCCGTGCGCTTGGTGATGTGCACCGAGGTGTCTTCGACGTTGATTGCCGGATAGACGCGCAGATCGTCATTGGCCAAGGGGTTTTGCGACAAGGCCAGCGGATGCCCGGGGGCGACGACGAAGACCCAGTTGACCGCGCCGAGCGGCGTCGTCAGGAAGTCGTCGTGCAGCGAATCGAAACCCGGAACGCCGAGCGCCAGGTGCCCGCCGTTGTGCAGCATCTGGTCCCACACGCCCATATAGACCGCGCGGCGAACGCTGATCGCGGTATAGGGAAAGCGCTCGGCCAGATGCGCGAGCAGCACGGCGACACTGGCCGAATCGTAGAGCAAATTGTTGATCACCAGGTTGAAGCTCGGCTCTATCCCTTCCTTGACCTGCTTGAGTTCGTCGGGCAGCGTCTGCAGCCAGTCGAAAATCTGGCTGGCTTTCTCGTAGAGGTATTCGCCCGACGGCGTCAGTGTCACCGAGCGCGTCGTGCGCTGGAAAAGCGGCGCGGCAACGCTGTCCTCGAGCGATTTGATGCGGTAACTGATCGCCGAGGTTGATTTGTGCAGGTAATCGGCCGCGGCGGAAAAGCTGCGCAGCCTCGCCACGGCGAGGAAGGTCCGCAGTTCGTCTTGACCCAACCTGGATTTCAGCGATTCGGACACGATCCCTCTCGGTCTTCCATCTCAAACAGCGGCCGCTGCAGTATAACGAAACGCCGCGTGCTTCGTCACCCCGACGATAGCCGCTGCGCCGTCCCGCCGAAGGCCTCGGCCGCGGCGATCAAGCCGGCCAGCGTGTCCAGCCCGGAACTGGCCCCATGGCCCGCGACGCGGGCTGCCAGGGCCAGGGCGCGCGCGCGCGGGACGCGCGCCAGCTTGCGTACCAGCACCGTCAGGTGGCTGCCGAATTCGCCGCGCGTCGCCGCCCGGAGGTAGCTGACGCTCGCCGACGTGGTCAGCAGCGGCAGGCGATCGTCGATCGCGCGCAACAGGGCCACGAGCGGCGCGTTTTCCCCAACGCTGGCCCAGGCCCATGCGGTCATGCCGATCAGGAAATCGTCACCGGCGGGGGTCGAGCCGGCACCGCGTCCGAGCAGCGCCAGCAGGGCTTGTTCGCCCGCACGGTTAGCCTCGCGCAGCGATCGGACCCACTGGCCAACCGTTCCGCCCGGGTCGAGCAACTCGCCGGCCGGCGCGCCGAGGCCGAGGGTGGCTGGATTGGCGCGCAGCCAGCGCGCCAGCGTGCCCAGGTTGTCCAGCGCGCGACCCGAGCGCATGCCGGCGCGATCGGGAAGGAGGCGCGAACGGAAGATTCGCACCTTGCTCGTATCAAACCGGAGCAGCAACGGCGGCTGCCTGGCCGATTGCGCATCGGCCTGCGCCGAATCAAGTACCCTGGAAAGATCCCGCTGGCGCACGACGATGTGCAGCGGCAACAGCCCGTCCCCGGGGGTGCCCAGGAAAATGTCTTCGTCCACTCCGGCGACGGCGAGGCTCGCGCCATGAGCAAACGCAGCGCGCAGCAGCGGTGCGCCGCGCACCAGCGCATCGCGCGCAGCGGCGCTGATGGCCAGCGGACGGACGCACAGCATTTGCCGAGCGTCCGGGCCGGACATCGTCAGAACGCGTAATCCACGCGGCGCTCGGTCTGCGCGACGATGCGGCCGCGCTTGACCACGACACTGCGAGCGGGGATGTCGAGGATCACGTCGGCGACCCGTTGCGTATCGAGCAGCACGAGATCGGCATCCTTGCCGACGGCCAGGCCATAGTTCTTCAAACCCAGGGCCTTGGCCGGATTGGTGGTGAGCATCGGCAGCACGGTCAGCTGATCGTCGGCGCCGCCGAGGTGGCAGGCCGGCAGCGCCAGCGCGGCGATTTGCAGCAGATCGCCGGTGCCGTACGGGGTGAAGGCGTTGCGGATGTTGTTGGTCGCCAGGCAAACATTGACCCCGCCGTCACGCAGGGCGCGCACCGGCGTCAGCGTGCGCCTGACGTTGAACTCATCCTTGCGGCCGCCCAGGTGCATGTCGGTGGCCGGCAGGCACATCACCGAGATGCCGGCGTCGCGCAGCAGGGCGATGATTTCGTCGCGGCGCGCCGGGGTGGCGGCGCCGAGCGCGGTCAGATGCCCGACGCTGACGCGGCCCTCGTACTTCTCGGCGATCGTCTTTCGCGCCAGGTACTCGATCGACATCTGGTCGGCATCGTCGCGAAAGTCCTGATGGAAATCGAGGTCCTTGTCGAAATCCCTGGCGAGCTTGAACACCCAATCGATGTGGTCGTTGGCCGAAGTATCGTTGTAGGGGATGGCGCCAACGACGTCGGCGCCTTTCTTCATCGCCTCGACCATCATCGCGTCGGTGCCGGGCGCCTTGAGGATGCCCTCCTGCGGGAAAGCGGCGACCTGGATGGTGATCAAATCGGCGTACTCGCGGCGCAGGTCGAGCACCGTGTCGAAACCGGTGAAACCCTGCGCCGGATCGAATTCGGCATGCGCACGCACGTGCGTGCTGCCGAATCCAATCAGCGTTTTCAACACGCGGCGCGCCCGCGCCTCGATATCCTCACGGGTGAAAGTCGGCTTGAGCGCGGCGCTGACGGCGATCGCTTCCATCAGCGTCCCCGAGCGGTTCGGCTTGCGATCCATGACAAAAGCCTTTTCCAGATGCAGGTGGGACTCGATCAGGCCGGGAATCAGCACCCGGCCCGCGCCCTCGATTTCCTTGCCGCCGCGGCACGCCAGATTCGGCCCGATATCGGCGATTTTTCCGCCGTCGATTGCAACATCCATCAGCGACCCGGCATCGTCGAGTCGAACCTTGCGGAAAACGAGATCCATATCCAGTCCTTTATCCGTTCGAATTAAATCATCACAAATGCGAGCACGAGCAGCAGCGCGAGACAGCTCAGCACGTAAGGCGCGTTGCCTTTGGAGACGTCGATGAGCGAGATGCGGAAGCCTGCCGAAAGCGCCTGTACGGTGATATTGACCAGCGAAACCTGGCTGCCGAAACCGACGCCGATGGTGACGAAACCGAGCGCCAGCGGGCTGAAATGCAGGGCCACGGCGATCGGGAGAATCAAGGTCAGGACCGAACCGACGTAGGCACCGGCCGGGAAGCCGATGAAGAAGCCGGCGATCACCGCGACCGGCACGACCAGCATCAGCGGCACCATCTTGACGACGCCGGCGATGGTTCCGAAAGCGCCGGTCTTTTCGATGATGCCGATGAACACCAGGAACAGGCCGACCTGGAACAGGCGGGTCAGGATGTACGACGAACCATCGACCATCGCATCGACCGACTGGCTCAGGCTGAAGGCGCTACAGGCATAGACGAGGGCAACGGTGATGGTCGCATAGACCACCGGGCCGAGCACCGGGCCGCCGAACATCTTGTTGACGAAGGGGCCGGCGATGACGGCGAAGAGCAGGAAGATCGCGGGAATCGTGCGCTTCCACAGTTCGGCGTTGGACATCGCCTTGAATTCCTCGGATTCCTCGCCCTTGAACAGTGACTTGGCGCGCAGCGTGCCGACGAAAGCGATGACGATGGCGATGCCGCAGAAGAGCAGCCAGTACGGGCGCATCGTGGTGACGTAATCACCGATCGGCGTCCCCGACAGTTGCGACACGACCGCCGACTCAAGCGAAGCGGGCGAGGTCGTGAACGACGCGGCTGCGGCGATCGACATGCCGGCGATGACGGCCGGGATGGCGCCGACCGCGGCGAAAGCCAGCGGCGCGATGACCATCGCGCTGCCGCCGCCGATGCCCGACATATAGGTCGCCGCGGCCTGCAGGATGACGATGAAGGCGCCGACGTACTCGACGCGGCCGCCGATGTTGCGCCGGACCAGCGTCAGTGCGGAAGTGTAGCCGCCGGCCTTGAACACCGCCATGGCGATCGCCGAGTTGATGATCGGCACGGTGATCGAAAGCATTTTCGGCACGGCTTCGAGCAGCCCTTTGTTGGCGTCGACGAGGCCGATGCTGCCGAGGATCATCGCCATCAGGCCGCCGGCGAGGGCGGCGACGAGCATATTCACCTGCAGGAAAAGCAGGCCGAGAATCAGAATGATCGGAATGACGCCGATCACCTGCGCCGTCACCGTGCCGGGCACGGAACGCGCGAAGAACGCCAATGCGGCGCAAACAACCAGTACCGCCAGGATGCCGAGATTGCGCCGGTCAGCGACCGGCGCGGGTGCAGTTGTCGTACTCATGCGACCACTCCTTGATGTTATGGAAACAGGTGAATGGAACTGAAGCTGGGGTAAGGGAATTCGATGGCGCTGAATGCGACCGTCTGTGCGGCCTGTGCATTGCCGTTCGCCAGGCTTGGTGCGTGAAAGTCGAACATTATACCGACCGTCGTTTCGCGCTTCACGCCGCGATGCCCTGCTGCTCGGCCAGCGCCACGAGCGCTTTCTCGAAACAGCCGAGCGGCGCCCGCACCGTGCCGGCGCCGACCTGGCCGATGCCGGCCTTGCGGTGGGCGATGCCGGTGTTGATCAGCGGCGTGATGCCGGTCTCGACGACCCGGCGCACGTCGAGGCCGAGACAGGCCGCCTGGAAATCCCAGGTCGGAATTTGCAAGAGCGGGTTGGTGTCGATGAAGATCTCGCGCATCTCCTCGCTGATCTCGAGCGCGTCGGCAAAACCGCCGGCGCCGACAAAGCGCGTGACGCCGGGCGCGGCGATCATCGCCGCCGCGCCGATGCCGAGCGTCTCGGTGATGGCGCTGTCGCCGATGTCCGGATTGGCGTCGTCCTGCGAGTAGCCGGTGAAGAACAGGCCGACCGGCGTATTGACCGGGGCGGTGAACCAGCGCTTGCCGAGGCCGCTGACGCGAATGCCGAAATCGCGGCCGTTGCGCGTCATCGCCGTGACGATGCTGCCGGCTTCGATGGTTGCGCCGGCGTCAATCGCGCACTTGCAATAGGCCATCGCGATGTTGAGGAAGAACTGTTCGGTGCGCGCCAGGAAGTCGAGGACCTCGCGCCGCTGATTGACGCCTTTGCCGCTGCCGGCGATCTCGGCGGCCAAGGCGCGCAGCAGCAGCGCGGAGGCGGCGATGTTGCGCTGATGGAATTCGTCGCCCATGGTGATGGCCTGCGCCATCAGGGTCGACAGGTCGACGCCGCCCGCTTTGCGCTGCAGCGCTTCAGAGAGGACCGGGCCGAGCACGTCGCGCATCCACGCGAGGCGCGTCTGCACCTCGCCCTCGAAAGCGCCGAAGCGCATCACCTTGCCGATGCCCTCGTTGAGATTGCAGTAAGCGAAGTTGCCCTGCGCGCTGTTCTTCACCACCAGCACCGGCATGTGCGCCGAGGTGATGCCGCCCATCGGGCCGACGGCCGAATGGTCATGGCAGGGGAGAAAGCGAATCTGGCCGGCGGCGGCGAGCGCCTCGGCTTCCGCCGCATTCTTCGCCCATCCTTCGAACAGGCTGGCGCCGAGCACGGCGCCCTGCATCGGCCCGGTCATGTCGGGCCAGGCGATCGGCGGGCCGGCGTGCAGCAGCGTGCGCCCTTCGCGCAGCGCCGCGATGCAATCCTGCGCCGGCTTGACATCGACAAGGTGCGGGCGCGCCTGCTTGATTTGCGCGACGACCGCAGCGTTGGCTTCGTTCAGTGTCTGATACAAGATGAAAATCTCCGTAAGTGCAAATCAATTGAGCTGCGCGAGCAGGGCTTGCATGCGCTCGTTGCCGCCGGCCGCCGGTTCCCACTGCTGATGAACGACGCTGACCGCGTTGGCCAGAAGGTCGTCGGCGAAACCGCGCAGGCCGATGTTGATGACCGCCGGCATGGCGGCGAGCAGGGCGGGCATTGCACCGGCAAAGCCGGCCGGCGCGGCGATCGCGCGGCCGGCCAGGAGCATTGCGGAACGCACGCTTTCGGCGATGACGATGCCGGCCTCTTCGAGCTTGGCGGCCTGGCCGGCACGGTCCTGCGGATCGTCGGCGGTGCCGGTCAGCGTGGCGATGACCACGAGGGGCGCGTGCTCGCCGCGCGCGGCGCGCAACTCGGCAACGGCCCGGGCGACTTCGCCGGCCGGGTCGGCATGGCCGCCGTAGCCGAGCACGACGTCGAGCAGCAGCACGCCGACCGAGGGTTCGCCGGCCAGGCGCGCGATCATTTCATTGCGCGCCGCCGGGTCGATCATCGGGTGCGGGCGGCCGCGCGTATAGGTATCGTCGCCGAGGTCGATGATGCGGTGGCCGCCTTCGTGCAACATGAAGCCGTCCACATGCGCGGCGTCGGCCTTGACGCCGAGATGCTCGGCGAGCAGGAAGGCCGCTTCGGCGGCCAGCGTGCCGCCGCAGTAGAGGCCGCAGATGTTGGTGTTGGCGACGCCCGGCAGGGTGGACAGATGCGCGTCGATGCAAGCCAGCTCGACGGCCAGCGCCGCGGTCTCGTCGAGCGTCTGGGTGAAATGCACATTGCCGAGATTGCGTTGCACGACACGCTCGCCGAGGAAGAGCGCGACGACCGGCTTGCCGATGGCATGCAGGGCCTTGAGGATGCGTTCCTTGACCAGCGCCGAGGGCGGCTTGGAAACGAAGGTGATGACACGGCTCGCCGCATCGCGGGCGACCATCTCGAGCGCGCCGAGCGCGCTGATGCCGCCGATCGTTTCGGACAGGTCGCGGCCGCCGAGGCCGATGGCGTGCGTGATGCCGCCGCCGAAGCGGGCAATTTGCGAGGTGATTTCCTGGATGCCGGTGCCCGACGCGCCGACGACGGCGATAGCTCCGCCCGGAATGCGATTGGCGAAAGCCAACGGCGCCTTGTTGATGATCGCCGTTCCGCAATCGGGGCCCATCACCAGCAAGCCCTTGTCGCGCGCCAGGGTCTTCAGCGCGAGTTCGTTTTCGAGGCTCACATTGTCGGAGAAGATCATCACATGGCAGCCGTCGGCGAGCGCCTGGCGCGCCGGTTCATGCGCGTACGGCCCCGGCACCGAGATCAGCGCGATGTTCGCGTCGGGCAGCAACTCGCGCGCCCGGCGCCAGCTGCGCGCCTGCGGATAGCCGGCCTGGCGCTGGCCGCGCGCGAGCTCGGCGAGGCGGGCCTTGACCTTTTCGGCCATCGCGCCACCCACTGCCGGGTCCGCATCATCGCTGTCGACGACGATGCACAGATCGTTGGGCGAAGCGTCCGCCAGCGCCGCGTGCCACAGGCCGGTCTCGCGGAAGACATCCTTGTTGGCCGGCGTTCCCATCATCACCGAAACGCGATTGACCCGGGGCAAGGCCGAGAGGTCGCGCGAGACGACCATCAGCGTCACGGAATCCTGGAAACTTCCGTTGATCAGCACTGCGTGCAGCATTGCAACTCTCCTGTTGATTCAGTCCCGACGTGCGGCGGGCGCCCTGGTTTCTTCTCGTTTGCGCCAGCGGGATTTGCGCCCCGGTGATTCAGCCCCGGGCTGGCCGACGCTCGGGGTGCCTGCCATGTTCGTGAGATGACCGGCCACTGTCAAGGCGATGCAGGCCGCCGCAGCGCTTCATCTGAAACGTTTTTTTTCCTTGCCGTTACTGGCGCTGACGGGGCATGCGGAGGCAATGAAACTCCCGATTGTGCAATACATTCGATCAAACGCCCGGCCCGGCATGCGCATAATCGTGCCGGTCATCACTGTTCAAGGAGAGCTTCAGCAATGGGAAACGCCTACGAGATTCCGCGCCGACTTATCGTCGCCATCGGCGGCAACGCCATCGACGCGGCCCAGGGCGATGACACGCCGAAAGGGCAAAAGGCGATTGCCGAGCTGACCGCGCGCACGGTGCTGCCGCTGCTGCAACTCGACAACCAACTGGTGATCGTGCACGGCAACGGCCCGCAGGTCGGCAAACTCCTCCTGGCCAACGCCATCGCCCGCGAACGCGTCACGCCGCAGTCGCTCGACATTCTCGTCGCGCAGACGCAGGGCGCGACCGCCTATCTGCTGGCCCAGGCCTTCGAGAACGTGCTGCGCGAAGCCGGCAACCCGCGCCACGTCGTCGGCCTGGTGACGCAGGTCGAAGTCGACCCCGATGATCCGGCGTTCAACAACCCGACCAAGCCGGTCGGGCCCTTCTTCACCGAAGCCGAGGGCAAGGCGCTGGCCGAAGAACTCGGCGTGACGGTCAAGGAAGACTCCGGTCGCGGCTGGCGCTATACGGTCGCGTCCCCGAAGCCACGGCACATCTGCGACATCTCGCTGGTCGAGGCGCTGATGTGCCTGCGCACGGTGGTGATCGCCGGCGGCGGCGGCGGCATCCCGGTGGTGCGCGACGCCATGGGGCGCCGGCACGGCGTCGAGGCGGTGATCGACAAGGACATCACGACCGCGGTCATGGCCAACGTGCTCGGCATCCGCGACATGATGATCCTGACGGCTGTGCCGCGCGTCGCGATCAACTTCGGCAAGCCCGAGCAGCGCGAGCTCGAACGGGTGTCGGCGTCGACCATGCGCAAGTATCTGGCCGAGGGCCATTTCCCGGCCGGCAGCATGGGCCCCAAGGTCGAGGCGGCGCTGCTCTTTCTCGACGCGGGCGGCAAACGGGCGATCATCACCAGCCTGGAAACCGCGGTGCCGGCGCTGCATGGCGAGACCGGAACGCATATCGTGAACGATGCCGATTTCGACCTCGCGCCCCTCGTCGAAAATGGCGAAAAAATGCTGGGCCGGCGCTAGCGCCTGAAGATTGCGCTGAAGAAATTCGCAAGGCAAGCAAGCGCGTCAAAGGACGATCCGCTGTCAAGCCGAATGACTTCTTGTCGCGCGATTCTGAATCGCGGAGGCCTTCGTCCGCAGGCTCGTGCCAAGGCTCATTGACAAGCGGAGCAAACATAAGGACGATGGCTGACGGGTAAGGTAGGTCTCGGGAGAGCAATCATCAGGTAGTCGTTCGCGCCCGCCGTTGCTTGCGCTTGAATCCGCCGTGTCGAGCGGCTGCGCAGTGCTTGCGCCGGAGCTTGTCTCGCCCTTGCAAGTTAGGGCGAAACGATATGAGCAGCAACGCACGAAAGCGCTTCATCCTGTTTGCCACGGCGAGCTACGCCATCCTGGCGCTGGCCTGGATCTTCCTCTCGGATCAGTTGCTGCGAGTCATCGTCGTCGACTATGCGTCGGTCGTCTGGTTATCGACGGCCAAGGGCGTGCTCTTCGTGGCGGTGACCGCGGTACTTTTCTTCATCGCCATGCGGGTCGTCTCCAAGGCCGGCGGCGCGGAACACGCACGGCACTTTGCCGGGACGGCACCGGCGCGGCGGCCGGGCTGGCTGATTTACGTCTTCGCCGTGGCGGCGATCATCGCCCTGGTCGTCGGCCTGGTCAGGATGGCCTTGTGGCAGGGCGACATCCACAACCGAGAACGGGCGCGCGTGGCGGCGCAGAATGTCGCGCGGCTGCTCGACCAGGAACTCAGCGGCCGCTTCGATCGAATCGATCTCGTGCTGCAGTCGGTGGCTTATTTCCACCAGACGCAGAGCGCGGAACGGCGTTTCGATCCGGAAAAATTCAGTGCCTATGTGCGGCACAAGCACTCGCTGATGCCGGACGTGGTCAATCTGCGCGTCGTCGACAAGGACGGCGTCGTTCGCTTCGGTAACGATATACCCGAGGGGGCCCCGATCCGGAACAATGATCGCGCCTACTTCATTCGCGCGCGCGACGATGCGGCGGCCGGGATCATCGTCGACGGCCCGATCACCGCGCGTATCAGGCAGGATTCGGTGATTGTCCTGGCGCGGCGCATCAACGCGCCGGACGGCAGTTTCGCCGGCGTCGTATTCGCCGCAGTGACGACGGCGAGCTTCGGCGAACTCCTGTCCTCGGTGGAACTCGGCGCGCATGGCGCGGCGACGATACGCACCACCGATATGGCCCTCGTGCAGCGCTACCCCGAAGCCAGGAGCAGCCTGGGCCGCACCTCGGTGTCGCCTGAACTCACCGCAAACCTCCAGGTGCAACCCGACGGCGGCAGCTATGTGGCAGCCACCAAAATCGACGGCATCGAACGCGACAATGTCTATCGCAAGCTGTCGCGCTATCCTTTCTATGTCATCGTCGGGTTGGCCGCCACGGATTATCAGGGCGCCTGGCGGAGCGAGGCGCTGATGCTCTCGGCGCTCGCCGCGCTGGCGATCCTGGCGACGATGATCGCCGCGGTGCTCGTTTATCGCGCCTACCAGCGGCAGGCCGCCGACCTCGAGGAACGGCAGCGGATCGATGAAAAGCTCGAGTCGCTGCTCGCCGAACGCACGGCGCTGAACGCCGAGCTGGCCGTGCGCGCTCACGAGGCCGAAGCCGCCAATCGCTCCAAGAGCGCTTTCGTCGCCAACATGAGCCATGAAATCCGCACGCCGATGAACGCCATTCTCGGCCTCGCCTACCTGCTTGAAAAAAGAACTCTGCCCGGCGACGCCAACGAGATGGTCCGCAACATCCG
>CAIXAY010000557.1 GCA_903917505.1 uncultured beta proteobacterium
CGCACACGATCGAAAACATCGCCCGCTCGCGGCCGACGAAATCAATGACGGCGGCAACGATGGCCTTGGAGAAGCCCGACAGCTCGATGACCTTGCCGAACAGCGCCCCGAGCAGGAACACCGGAAAATACAACTGCACGAAGACGACCATCTTCGGCATGAACAGGCCGGTGAACATCGGCGCGACGAGGTTGGGGTCGACCAGCAGAACCGCACCCATCGCCGCGATCGGCGCAAAAAGAATGACGCTGTAGCCTTTATAGGCTACGAACATCAGAAAACATAATGACGCAAGTACGATCAGGAAATTCATTTGACTTCTCCTTCGTTGGAATTGTGGGCGTTGCTCAGATACTGACTACAACTCGGTCACTACTTTTCGCGGGGTTTTCGAGTACGGTTCCCTTCTTCGCTGCCGGCGCCAGCATATCCTGCCGCAGGCCCATGGGTTCGTCGCGGAAAATGCGTGCATCCATGATCTTCAGCGTCGGACTTATTGCCGGACGAAATTCCATGAGGCGCAGTATGTCACGGTCAAGATCGATTCCGGGCGCGATTTCAATCAGCTCGAGTCCGGTCTCGATCAAACGGAAGACACAGCGCTCGGTGATGTAGAGGGCCGGCTGCCTGTTCTTGAAGGCCTGGCTGCCGCTGTAAGTGCGATGCTCGACGCTCTTGACGAACTTGACCGTTTCGCCTTCAGTGAGAATCTTCAGCGCGCCGCCGTCAATCGTCACATCCAGTTTGCCTGCGGTGAAGGTGCCGACAAAGACGACTTTTTTCGACGTCTGGCTGATGTTGATAAAGCCGCCTGCGCCAGCCAGGCGCGGGCCGAACTTGCTGACGTTGAGGTTGCCCTCGGCGTCGGCCTGCGCCAGCCCGAGGAAGGTGATGTCAAGCCCGCCGCCGTCGTAGAAGTCGAACTGCGCCGGCTGGTCGAGGATCGCCTGGGCGTTGATGGCCGCGCCAAAGCTCAGGCCGCCTGCCGGCACGCCGCCGACGACGCCGGGCTCGGCGGTCAGCGTCATCAGATCGATGACGCCTTCTTCGGCGGCAACGTTCGAGACCCCCTCGGGCATGCCGATGCCGAGGTTGACGACGCTGTTCGGCGTCAGTTCGAAAGCCGCGCGGCGGGCGATGATCTTGCGTTCGGAAAGCCCCATCGGCGCGATTGAGGACATCGGCACGCGTATTTCGCCGGCGTAGGCCGGGCTGTAAAGTTCGCCGAAGGTCTGCATGTGATACTCGGATTTCTCCGCAACCACGACGTAGTCAACGATGATGCCGGGAATCTTGACCTGGCGCGGATTGAGCGAACCGCGCTCGGCGATGCGCTCGACCTGGACGATGACGATGCCGCCCGAATTGTGCGCGGCCATGGCGATCGCGGTGGCTTCAAGCGTCAGCGCTTCTTTTTCCATGGTGATGTTGCCGTCGGGATCGGCGGTCGTGCCGCGAATGATGCCGACATTGACCGGGAAGGTCTTGTAGAACAGGTATTCCTCGCCGTCGATGACCATCAATTCGACGACGTCTTTCTTGGTGGTCGCATTGAGCTTGCCGCCGCCGTGACGCGGATCGACGAAGGTTCCGAGGCCGACGCGCGAGAGCAGGCCCGGTTTGCCGGCGGCGATGTCGCGGAAGAGGTGCGAGATGATGCCCTGCGGCAGGTTGTAGGCTTCGATGCGGTCGGTGACCGCCAGCTTCTGCAGCTTGGGCGCAAGTCCCCAGTGACCGCCGATGACCCGGCCGACCAGGCCTTCGTGGCCGAGGTGATTGAGGCCGCGGTCCTTGCCGTCGCCCTGGCCGGCGGCGTAGGCCAGCGTCAGATTGCGCGGGCTGCCGGCTGGCGCCAGCGGGTCTTCGCCGAGAAAGCGCTTCTCGAGAGCGACCGCGATATTCTCGGCGAAGCCGATGCCGACGAAACCGCCGGTAGCCAGCGTGTCGCCATCTCCGATCAGGCGCACGGCTTCGGCGGCGGTGATGATCTTGTTGCGTTTGCCATTAACTTGCTTGGCGTCGGTCGGCACGGACATATCGATTCTCCTCAGGCCAGAAGCGGCCAAAACAACGATCTATCGGGTACAGAGAACGGCGACGGAAGCAACTTGGCCGGTCGACATACGGACGACGAGGTGGGCCGGGAGAAGTATTGCTGTCTTTGGGCGTGACACGTCGTTTCAGCGCATGCTGACGCGTCATTCCTGCAGATAAAGCAAACCGGCGACTCGACCGAAATGCCGGCCAGTCGCCCTGCTTTCTTGGAAGCCAATGCATCCCTCCTTGCTTCGCGACGCCAGCTCTGCGGCTGTCTTGCGTTGCTATTCTGAGATGAAAAGGAGCAGTATTCGTGCCACTCGGCACAAGGCCTTGTTTCTATGTCGGTATAAAATCGGACGCCAAGCGCTAGGCTTGCTTCGTATCAGAAATGCGATTGCCGGCTAAATAAAATTCTTTATAAATCATCAGTAGTGTCCGGTTAAACACCGTATTCCCGAGCCGAGATTGAGCGTTGGCGGGGCTTGTAGAGCAATTTATTTTGGTGCCGATTTGAAATTGATTTTGCCCTATTCCAATTCATGTAATTTCCAGAAGGCGATGCTTC
>CAIXAY010000558.1 GCA_903917505.1 uncultured beta proteobacterium
AACCCTTGCCGAACTGCTTTTCGATCTGGGCCAGCGCCGCTGCCAGTGCTTTCGTCTTGTTGTCGTCCATTGCGTGTCCTTTGTCCTGATTGACGGGAATTATCTCATGTTCGATGGCGTGGAGCCGGTGCGTTACGCCGTGAGCAAGTACTGGGATTATATACAGTATTAAAGAAAAGGCGAATATTACATTAGCATGCCTGGACTCAGACGATAAAATGCGCCGCGCGTTCAAGCAATCCGGTCAGCGCATGCGCCACCGACTGCGCCCGAACCGCCTCGCGATCGCCCGGAAAGTGGCGGGTTTCCGTGTCGATACGACCGGCGGGTCCGGCCCAGGCGAAACAGACGGTGCCGACCGGTTTGTCCGGCGCGCCGCCACTCGGCCCGGCGACGCCGGTGACCGCCAGCGCCCAGTCGGCGTGGCTGTGGCGCAAGGCGCCGTCGGCCATGGCGGCGGCCGTCGCGGCGCTGACCGCGCCGTGCGCCGCCAGGGTATCCAGGCCGACGCCAAGCATTTCGTGCTTGGCCCGGTTGGAGTAAGTGACGAAGCCGCGTTCGAACCAGGCCGAACTGCCGGCAACCGAGGTGAGGCATTGCGCCACCCAGCCGCCGGTGCACGATTCGGCGGTGCACAGCCACTGGCCGTTGGCGAGCAGCAGGGCGCCGACTTCGGCGGCCAGCGCCTCGAGCGCTTCCTGGCTATCGCCGTTCATGGCAGGACGAAGCGCACGAGCGCCAGGACGAGCAACGTATAGCCGCCGGCAACGAGGTCGTCGGCCATGACGCCGAAACCGTTCTTCACCTTTTCGTCGAAATAGCGCGCCGGCTGCGGCTTGACGATGTCGAAGAAACGGAACAGCAGGAAGGCCAAGCCTTGCCACAGCCAGCCGGCCGGGCAGAAGACCAGCACCAGCCAGAACGGAACGATCTCGTCCCAGACGATGCTGCCGTGATCGATGACGCCGAGGTCGGCGCCGGTGCGCTGCGCTGCGAACACGCCGGCGATGAAGCAGACGAGCAGCAGGGCGAGCAGTTCGAGGTCGCTGAACCACGGCCGCAAGAGCGGGAAGGTCGCCCAGGCGAACAGCGTCCCGGCGGTGCCCGGGGCGAAGGGCGAAAGCCCGCTGCCGAAACCGCAGGCGACGAGATGCGCCGGGTGCGAGAAGAGAAAGCGCAGCGAAGGCGGTTTAGTTCTGATCTTGAGCAAAATGGTCGAATCCTTTTGTCACGACAGTTTTCTCCTGTCCGCTGCGGTCGAGCAGGCGAACGGTAGCTTTGCCTGTGCCCATGCTGCCGATCCGCGTGAGTGGCAGATCGAGCGCCAGCGCGAGTTCGGCGATCGCGTCGCGCTGGCCCGGCGCGGCTGAAAACAGCAGCTCATAGTCGTCACCGCCGGCGAGCTGAGCCTGCCGCGCAAGATCCGGATCGGCGCCCTCGGGCAGGCTCGGCAGCAGCGCTTCGCCGACTTCGGCGGAAAGGCCGGAGCGTTCCGCGATGTGCGCAAGATCGGCGAGCAGTCCGTCCGAGACGTCGATCGCGGCGTTGGCCAGCTTCAGCTCGCGCAAGCGCAGACCGAGTTCGACGCGCGGCAGGGGTTTTTGCAAGGCGGCGATGCAGATGGCGGCGAGCGCTCCCGGCAGTTGCGTGCGGCCCTGCAGCTGCGCCAGTCCCAACGCCGCGCGGCCCGGCCGGCCGGAGACCCACAGCTCGTCGCCGGGTTGCGCGCCATCCCGGCGCAGCGCCGTCCCGGGCGGCAGTTCGCCGAGCGCGGTGATACACAGATTGAGCGGCCCGCGCGTCGTGTCGCCGCCGACAAGATCGACCGCGTAGCGCCCGGCGCAAGCGAAAAGGCCGTCGGCAAAAGCGGCGATCCAGGCTTCGTCAGCGTCCGGCAGGCTGCCGGCGAGCAAGACCCAGCGCGGCTTCGCGCCCATCGCCGCGAGGTCGGAAAGGTTGACCGCCAAGGCTTTCCACCCGAGCTGGAAAGGATCGGTGTCGGGCAGGAAATGGGTGCCGCTGACCAGCATGTCGGTGGTGATCGCCAGTTCCATTCCCGGCGACGGCGCGAGCAGCGCGCAGTCGTCGCCGGGGCCGAGAATCGCCTGTGGCGTCGGGCGCGCGAAATAGCGCGCGATCAGGTCGAACTCCGACGGCATCGCGGCAGCCCGGCTCAGGTCCTGCGGGCGGCGCGCTTGGCTTCGACTTCAACCGGGCGCAGTTTGCCCGCCAGTTTGTCGAGCACGCCATTGACATACTTGTGGCCGTCGGTGCCGCCAAAACCCTTGGCCAGCTCGATGGCCTCGTTGATGATCACGCGGTAGGGCGTTTGCGGATAGTTGGCCAGTTCATAGGCGCCGGCGAGCAGGACGCTGGCCTCGACCGGCGAGAGTTCGCTGAAAGGGCGGTCGAGATACGCCTGCAACTGTTCGCGCAAGGTGGCGTGCTGGGCCCGCACGCCGCGCAGCAGGCCGACGAAAAACTCGCGGTCGGCCTTGTCGAAACCGGCGCTGTCGCGCAGGTGGGCTTCGATGGCGGCTTCGTCGTTGCCGCTCAGTTGCCACTGATACAAGCCCTGCAGCGCGAATTCGCGCGCCCGGCGGCGCGGCGATTTGGCCGGCGCCTTGGCGGCGGGCTTGACGGCGGGGTTGGCAACCTCGGCCGCGGGCGCGGCGCTCTTGCCGTTCATGTAACTCTTTCGGCGATGGCGCGCAGCAGCCGGCTCATTTCGACGGCGGCGCGGGCGCAGTCCGAACCCTTGTCGTGCGTACGGGCGAGCGCCTGGGCGTCGTTCTCGCAGGTCAGGATGCCGTTGGCCACGGGGATGCCGCTATCGAGCTGAACTTCCATCACGCCGCGGCAGGAATCGTTGGACACCACTTCGAAGTGGTAGGTCTCGCCGCGGATCACCGCGCCGAGCGCGATCAGCGCCGCGAAGCGGCCGCTGTTGGCCATCGTCTGCAGCGCCAGCGGAATTTCCAGCGCGCCGGGCGCGGTGGCGATTTCAATGTCGCTTTCGGCGACGCCGAGTCGCTTGAGTTCGGCGACGCAGGCGGCAAGCAGCCCTTCGCCGATATCCGGATTGAAGCGGCTCATGACGATGCCGATCCTCAGTCCGTCGCCCGCGAGCGAGCTCGGGTACTCGTATATCGCTTCGTAGTGGGTCATTTCACGCTTTCTGATTGAATCGCTATTCGAGTTCGGCCGGCGTGGCGATGTAGCCGGTCACTTCGAGATCGAAACCGGTCATGCTCGGCATGCGGCGCGGGCTGGCGAGCAGCTTCATCCGGCGCACGCCGAGGTCGCGCAGGATTTGCGCACCGATGCCGTAAAGGCGCGGATCCCACTTGGCCGTGGCGGGGCGTTTGGCCGCCTTCGGCTCGTTCAACGCGGCGAGAATGTCCTGACCGGTTTCCGGCCGGCGCAGCAGGACGATGACGCCCGCTTCGGCGCGCGCGAGCACCTGCTGCGCGAGATCGAGCGAAAAAGTATGACGATCGCTGTGGGCATCGAGAAAATCGAGCACCGAGAGCGGTTCGTGTACGCGCACCAGAACTTCGCGGTCCGGCCGTATCTCGCCCTTGGCCAGGGCCAGGTGAACTTCATTCGAAGTGCGGTCGGTATAGGCATGCAGGGTGAACTCGCCGTGCACCGAATGGATCTGCTTGGAAAACGCGCGCTCGACGAGGGTTTCCGTCCGGCTGCGGTAGGCGATGAGGTCGGCGACGGTGCCTATCTTCAGCTGGTGTTGCCTGGCGAACTCGACGAGATCGGGCAGGCGGGCCATGGCGCCGTCATCCTTGAGAATTTCGCAGATCACCGCCGTCGGCTGGCAGCCGGCCATTTGCGCCAGGTCGCAACCGGCCTCGGTATGGCCGGCGCGAACCAGCACGCCGCCTGCCTTGGCCATGATCGGAAAGATATGGCCCGGCTGCACGATGTCTTCCGGCCTGGCGTTCGCCGCGACCGCAGCCTGCACTGTACGCGCGCGGTCGGGCGCCGAGATGCCGGTGGTGACGCCTTCGGCGGCTTCGATCGAAATGGTGAA
>CAIXAY010000559.1 GCA_903917505.1 uncultured beta proteobacterium
ACCGCTGGCCCGGCGTGGGATAGTGCGCTCGCCATAAAGCATGAATTGGAGCGCTGTCTTCGCAGGCAGCGCGAAAAGCGCTGCGGCGCATCAATGGACCGGAAAGGAAAACAAAATGTCAGACAAATTTAAATTGACCGCGATGTCGCTGCTCCTCCTTATTGGCCTTGCCGCCTGCGACAACCCGAAACCTGCGGAAACCGCCGGGCAGAAGCTGGACCAGACGGCCAACGACGCCAGCAAGAAGATCAATGAAACGGTCGACAAGGTCGGCGAAAAACTCAGCGAGCAAAGCGCCAAGACCGGCGCGGCCATCGATGACGCCGAGATCACCACCAAGATCAAGGCGGCCATCTTCGCCGAGCCGGGACTGAAGACCCTGCAGATCAGCGTCGATACGGTTGCCGGCGTCGTGAGCCTCACCGGATCGGTCGACACCCAGGCGAACAGCGACATGGCGAAATCACTCGCCGGCGCCGTGGCCGGGGTCAAAGAGGTGCAAAACAAGCTGGTGGTGAAGCCCGCCAAATAGCGTGAAAAGTGGACAAGGCGGCCAAGCCCGGCGAAGTTCGTCGTGGTTCGAGTTGGCTGCCGGCCATGGCTTTTATGCTTCCGGCAAGTCGATGACAAAAGTGAAATGACGTTGCGACGGTCGCTTTCCCGGCCGTTGCATCTCCACATGACCCGAGACACGCAGTCTGCGCATGCACGGCCAGCCGTCACACCGGCGCAAGCCGGTGCCCTGCGCCGCAAACTTTCGCTGCCGCACCCCCAGGGTGTTTCCTGCGAAGCGCGTTGCCGCTGATCGGATTCCGGCTTGCGCCGGAATGACCCTGTGGGGTCCGATCAGCGCTTCCCCATTCCAGGCTCCTAGCGCGGCGGGATGATCACCACGGTGCCGTCGGTCGTGCTGCCACGCGCTCCGGTGTTGCCCTTTGCGCCGGTATTGCCGGTAGCGCCAGTACTGCCCGTAGCACCGGTATATCCGGTAGCGCCGGTATCTCCAGTCGCACCTGTACCGCCGGTGGCGCCCGTGCCGCCGGTCGCGCCGGTGTAGCCGGTGGCACCGGTATTTCCGGTATTGCCGGTCGCACCGGTGCCGCCGGTGGCGCCGGTATAACCGGTGTTACCCTTGGCGCCGGTGGCGCCGGTATCGCCGGTCGCACCTTGCGGACCGGCCGGTCCGGTAGGCATGGTAAAACATGCGCTCAAGGCGAGCGTCATCAGTGTTGCGCCGATCAGTTTCGGATAGTTCACGATGATTCCTTTATTTGATTGAGCGGAGCACCCACGCGGAGCGGGCAGTCCTCCAGATTTGATCAACATCTGGCGAGGATAGTCGGCATCGGCAGATCAGGCCGTCGCCATACAGGAGCGGATCAGCGACCGAACTGCATGGTCATGCGCCACTTCACCGTTAAGCACGACACTACGAGCACGCCATCATCGAATCTGTACGCTAGGGCGCATATCGCCGATATATTTTTCAACGGATGCCATTAGCATTGCCCCTGCGGCTTGAGTGCGCTGCCGAACAGACCGCCAGCGGTGCGCCGCGCATCCTGAACCTGGCTTCGCAAACGCATGCAGCACACGCACCCCTGCGCAGCCGCACTGATCCGGCCAACGATGCCGCCCACACTTGTCAGGAATCCTCATGCAGATTCAAGCGTTCCGCTTTCGTGTCGTCTCCTTCATCGCCGGCCTCGCCATGCTGGCTTTCAGCGGCTGGGCCGGTGCCGATCCGCCGGCGCGCGTGGCGCGGCTCGGCTACATGAATGGCGCGGTCAGTTTGTCGCCGGCCGGTGAGAACGACTGGGACCAGGCGACGATCAACCGGCCGCTGACCAGCGGCGACCGCTTGTGGACGGACGCCGGCGCGCGCGCCGAAATCCAGATCGGCGGCGCGACGGTACGCATGAACGCCGCCACCAGCACATCGATTCTCAACCTCGACGACCGGGTCGCCCAATTGCAATTGACCCAGGGCACGCTGAGCGTTCGCGTCCGCCGTCTCGACCCCAATCAGCTATTCGAAGTCGACACGCCGAACCTCGCCTTCACCCTCAGGAAACCCGGCGAGTACCGGATTACCGTCGATCCCAACGGCGATGCCACGAGCATTTTCGTGCGCCAGGGCCAGGGTGAAGCTGACGGCGAGGGCACAGCGTACACGATCGATTCGCGGCAAGCCTATCGCTTCGCCGGAACCGGTCTGCGCGACTACCAATACGTCGCCGCGCCGCGCCCCGATGAATTCGACCGCTGGGCGAGCGCCCGCGACAAGCGCTACGACAACTCGAGCTCGGCCCGCTACGTCTCGCCGGACGTCGTCGGCTATCAGGACCTCGATGCGAACGGCAACTGGCGCAACGACCCGGCTTACGGCGCCGTATGGGTTCCGAATCACGTGGCCGCCGACTGGGCGCCTTACCGCGACGGGCACTGGGCCTGGGTCGACCCCTGGGGCTGGACCTGGGTCGACGACGCACCCTGGGGTTTCGCCGTATCGCATTACGGCCGCTGGGCCAATATGCGCGGCACCTGGGGCTGGGTTCCCGGTCCGCCGCGCAGCCGCGCCTACTATGCGCCGGCGCTCGTGGCCTTCGTCGGCGGCAGCAATTTCGAGTTGAGCATTGCCAGCGGCCGCGTCGGCGGCATCGCCTGGTTCCCGCTTGCGCCGCGCGAAGCTTATCGGCCGGCCTATCCGGTCAGCCGCGGCTATTTCGAAAACATCAATCGCAGCAACACGGTCATCAATACCACCGTCATCAACAACAGCTACAACAACAAGACCAGCAACATCGTTTATGCCAACCGCCGGGTGCCCGGCGCGATCGTCGCCGTGCCGACCACGACCTTCGTACAGTCGCAGCCGGTGGGCAGGGCCGCGCAACGGATTCCACGCGAGTTGATCGCCGGCGCAGCGGTGGTTGCCGCGGCGAATGTCGCGCCGACCGAGAAGAGCGTGCGCGGCAATGAAGCCGGCGGCAAGCCGCCGGCGCGCGTCTTCGAGCGGCCGGTCATCGCCCGCTCCACACCGCCGGCCGCGCATCCCGGTTTCGCGGCACAACAGCAGCAACTGGCGGCGCAGCCGGGCAAGCCGCTCGACGAGGCCGCGCGCAGGGAATTGAAGCCGGCCGTGGCCTTGCCGGCGCCGGTCGTCAAAGTGGTCACGCCGCCGCAGGAAGGGCGTCCCGCGGCGCGCCCTGCGGCGGCGCCGGCAGGCAACGCCCGTACCGCTGCCGAGCGCGGGAAGTCCGACCCGCATGCGGGCGCGGCGACCAATGCAGCAGCGCCAGCGACGCCGCCCGCCCCGGCAGCAGAATCAGCACGCGGACGTTCCGAACAGCGCGGCAATGAATCGCAGCGCGGGCAAGCGAACACGCCGCCGTCAGCGCCAGCGGCCGCGCTGCACGTAAGCCCGCCGCAAGCGACGCCCGTGCCCTCAGCGCCAGTGCCCGAGCAACGCAGCAGGCCCGTCGCCATGCCGCCGCAAAGCGTTCCGCCAGCGCCGGCCGCGGAGCCGCACAGCAGGCCCGAACAGCGCGCAGCCGAGCCCAGGATCGCCACGCCCGCGCCAGCCGCACCAGCCGAAGTCCGCATCAGGCCGGAGCAGCACGCACCGGTCGTCGCGCCGCAGCGCGTGACGCCGCCGGCGCCGGTCCAGCCCAGGGAAGCCGCACCGGTGCATATCGCCCCGCCAGCGCCGGTGGCAGCGCCGACAAGGCCCGAGCCGCCGGCAAGGCAGGCCGAACCGCGTCCGCCTGTTGCAGCGCAAGCTGCGCCGCCTGCCCGCGAGCCCAGACCTGACGCGGGCAAGCCGAATGAGCATGGCGGCGACAAGCAGAAACACGAGGAAGAGAACCGCAAGCCGGAGAAATAACGAAGCCGTTGTTCAGAGCCGACAGGGGGCCGGCGCCAACGCGTCAGGCCTCCTGTCGAATCAGGTCGGCGCGCGGCGGGCCGCCCGGGCTACCACATCAGGTCGTCCGGGATCTTGTACGCGGCATACGGATCGTCCGCATCGATCGCCGCACCGGTCTTGTTCACCCGCACGACGAGCGAGGCATCGCGCTCGGCGATCTTGTCGGCGATAATCCGTGGGACCAATTCGGTCGTGCCGCCGTGGCAGACGATCACCAGGCGTCCGGACGTCAAATGCGCGTGGACCGCGGCCGACACATACAGCCGTTCGATCTTCTGCGCGCGGGTGAAATTGTAGGCGATGTCGCCGCCGCCCCTGCTCTGGCGATTCTTCTGCACCATCTGCGCAATTTGCGCCTCGATCGCCTTTTGGGTGGCGACCGCGTCACGTTGGGCATTGAGTTCGCGGGCCCGCTCGGCATTCTTGCGTTGCGTCGCGAGCGCCGCCAGGCGCGCTTCATCGACGCTTTGCATGCCGCTTCGACGCTCGACTTTCTTCTGCTTGGTCTTGTCCTGATTGACCACTTTGACCTTGTTCTTGTCAACCAGTCCGGCCTTCAAAAACTGTTCTTGCAAGGACGCCATGTGCACTGCTCCGTAAATCGGCCGGCCGGCTCGCGCCGCGACGCCGGCCAGCGGAAAGAAGCGAGCATAGCACGCTGCCGCAGCCCCGTTTTCTCGCCATGGGCATTGCGCTTGCCGGGGTTGCAAACCTGTTCGCTTTCGCAAAGGAGACGGCAATGACCAGATACGGCCCCAAGGCGTCCGAAAAGGTCGGAAAAGCCATGCACGAAATGAAGGAAGGCACGCTGAAGAGCGGATCGGGAAAAAAGGTGACGAGCCGCAAGCAGGCGGTGGCCATCGGCCTTTCGCAAGCTCGCCGCGCTGGCGCCAAAGTGCCGAAACCTTAGGATTAGAACGCTTGCCAGGCCGGCAGTGGCAGCCATTGCCGATCGCTTGGCCCTCCCCTTTCGGCGATCCGCATTGACGATCTTGGGAAGCAGCCGCTAGACTGTGACCCGGAAGAAATCGACTGGACTCGGCCAATAGCGCCAGACCTCGACAATAGTCCCTTGCAGTCTCGATTGCCCGGGCGTATTCCATCATAATATCGAATCGCCTTTGGCATAACACACCCGATGGAGCTCCCTTGAATACCGTTATCCCGAAGCCTAGCCGCAAGGCGCAAATCGACGCGCTTCTCCTCAAGTTACCGGGCGTCAGCGCGCGAAAGATCAACAACCTTGACGCCTTCTTCGTCAGCGACAAGATGTTCGCCTGCATCAGCGGCAACGGCGTTGGCCTGCGCCTGCCTGCCGCCACCGCGTCCGAGTTGCAATTCTCGAGAAGCAACGTCGTTCCCTTTCAACCCGGCGGGATGGCAAGCACGAGAGAGTGGATTCAAATCGATCGTGACGACGCGGCAGACTACGAGCAGGATCTCGAATTGTTCCGGACTTCGCTCGAGTTCGTGAAGGGCGGCCGGACCCGGTAATTTCGCCGCACGGCGAAGGACTGCTTTGCGGCATGCCCCTATGACTTGGAATGCTGATCCAGATGTTTGATCAGCATCGAATACAGCATGTCGGGGTCGAAGGGCTTGACGATGAAGTCGTTCATCCCGGCTTGCAGGCAGCGCGACTTGTCCTCGACAAAGGCGTTGGCCGTCATGGCAATGATCGGGGTCTGCCGGTGGCCGCGCATCTGGCGTATTTGCCGCGTCGCGTCCAGCCCATTTAGCCTGGGCATTTGCATGTCCATGAGAATCACCGAGTAGGCCGTCGCCCGCGCCAGGTCGACAGCCTCCGCGCCATCGTCTGCCGTATCGACCATCAAGCCGATGTCCTCCAGCAGGAACCTTGTTACTTCCTGGTTCACCGGTTCGTCGTCCGCAACCAGAATGCGCTTTGCCGGATCGCGCAGGCGGAGCAGCATCGCGGCGTCGATCACCGTGGTCGGCGCCCTCGTGACCATTTCCATTCCCTTCTTCAATGCCACGGTGAACCAGAAGGTGCTGCCAATGCCCTGCATGCTCTCGACGCCAACCTCGCCACCCATCAGCTCGACCAGGCGGCGGGTAATCGCCAGGCCAAGGCCGGTACCGCCGTATTTTCGTGTGGTCGAATTGTCGGCCTGCTCGAAGGCGCGAAAGATTCGCGTCACCGCTTCGGGCGGAATGCCTATGCCGGTATCCTGCACTTCGAAACGCACGCAGACCGACTCGGCGGTCTCTCGCAGCTTGAGCGTGCGCAGCGTGATCGCGCCCGCTTCGGTGAACTTCAGGGCGTTGGTCGCATAGTTGAACAGGGACTGCTGCAGCCGGGTGGGGTCGCCGAGCAGGTTGGCAGGCAAAGCCGCGGTCTGGACGCGCAGCTCGATGCCTTTGGCCTTCACGCCCTCGGACAGGATGGACACGACATTGGACAGCAGGCTCTTGGAGGAAACCGGCACTTCCTCGAGAATGAATTTTCCGGCCTCGATCTTCGAGATGTCGAGGATGTCATTGATGATTCCCAGAAGGTGTTGTGCGGCAGTATCGATCTTGTCCAGGTAATCGGACTGAAGCAGCGTCACGCCGCCGCGTCGCAGAATATGCGCCATGCCCAGAATGCCGTTCATCGGCGTGCGGATTTCGTGGCTCATGTTGGCGAGAAAATCGCTCTTCGCGGAGTTGGCCGATTCGGCCTGGTGCCGGGCAAGAATCAGCGCGTTGTTCGCCGCCTCGAGTTCGGCGGTGCGTTTGAGCACCCGGCGTTCGCTCTCGCGCAGGGAGTCGTTGGCAATGCCGAGCTCGGTCGCCCGGTGGTCTTTCTCTTCGTTCTGGAAGACGAGCTCCTTGTTGGCAACGCCGAGCTCGGCGGCGCGATCTTCTTTCTCCTGGTTCTGAAAGAGAAGCTCCCTGTTGGCAATGACCAGCTCGGCGGCCCGCTGTTCCTTCTCTTCGTTTTGAAAGGCGAGCTCCTTGTTGGCCACGCCCAGTTCGGCGGCCCGATCTTCTTTCTCCTGGTTTTGAAAGACCAGTTCCTTGTTGGCAATGACGAGTTCGGCGGCCCGATCTTCTTTCTCCTGGTTCTGAAAAACGAGTTCCCTGGCGGCAAGAATGAATTCCGCCTGCTTGCTCTCGCTGACTTCGGTCATGACCATAATGATGGTCGCCGGCAGGCCATCCTCGCCCAGCATCAGGCTGTTCAAGCGGACGTGAACCGGCGCGCCATTCGTGCTCAGCAAGGCCAGCTCACAATCGAGCGGGTGTTCGCCTTTCAACGCGCTGGCGAAAGACAGGTGCCAACGGTCTGCGTCCCCAGGCGCCAGGAAGCGCGAAAAAGGCTGCTGAAAAAGTTGCTCTCGGTCGACGCCGAACAAGGTCGAGGCACGCCGGTTGCTGTTGGCGATCAGGGCTTTTTCGCTGAGCGTGACGTAACCAACGGGCGCCAGCTCGTAGAGTTCCTCATAGCGCTTCAGAAGTTCCGCCTGCGCGGCCTGCGCCTCCCGCAAAGCTTCGTTTTGCATCTCCAGTTCGATCTGATGGACCTGGAGTTCATACAGCGTTTC
>CAIXAY010000560.1 GCA_903917505.1 uncultured beta proteobacterium
ATCCACTGCTGCTGGAAGTGGCCCAGCGGCGGCAGCAGCTTGTCCTTGGCGCGCGGCTTGTAATAGCTCATGTCCGCTTCCTTGCCGTAGGGGAACAGGAGCCGGTTGTCGAAGTCGGCGACGATGAAGCCTTGCGAACCCTTGAACATCGCGCCGTGGCCGATCTTCTTGAGGTCAATGAACTCCTTCGGTGCGCTCGGCATCGCGCCGCCCTGATACCAGGCCACGCTGATCGGGCCGCGCCAGTCGTTGGCGGGATGCTCGAAGTGGCTCTGGCAGCCGATGGGCGTGATGGCGTCGTTGAAGGGGTCGCCCTTGGCTTCCGCGCTCGTCGGGAGTGTGGCGTCCACGCAATTCCAGAGCAGATCCATCGTATGGCTGCCCATGTCGCCGATCTGGCCGGCGCCGAAATCCCAGAACATGTTCCACGAAAGGCAGTTCGCACCCGGGCCCTTTGCGAAATAGCCGGGATTATAGGCATGCATCGGCGAGGGGCCAACCCACAGGTCGTAGTGGATGTGACTCGGCGGCGCGCCGGCGTCAGGCAGATAGCCGACCTTGGCCTTCGTCGCATCGCCCTTGGCGAACACAATGCCTTTTTCCTGGTCGTACTCACAACCCTCCGGCCGCACTTGGCGGTTGCCCCACGCGGAGGCGGACTTCAACTCGCCGATGGCGCCATCGAGAATCAGCTCGCGCAGGCGGTTGAAGTTCGGGATCGCGTGCCGCTGCATGCCGACCTGCGTGGCGAGTTTGCTCTTTTTCGCCAGCCAGTTCGCACGGACCGTGCGCGCTTCCTCGACGCTGATGGCGAGCGGCTTCTCGCAATAGACGTGCAGGTTGCGGTTCAACGCCCAGTTGGCGATGAACGCATGCGTATGGTCGGCCGTGCAGATGACGACGGCGTCGAGGCTGAGCTTCTTGTGGTCATCGAGCAGCTTGCGCCAGTCAATGTAGGTCTTGGCCTCCGGGAAGCGCTTCGCGCCGAACGCGAGATGCTCTTCGTTGATGTCGCAGATCGCGACGACGTTCTCGGTGGCGATCGAGCTGAAATGCGCTTCGCCGCGGCCCCACGAGCCGATCAGCGCGATGTTCAGCTTGTTGTTCGATCCGTTGGCGCCGAAGGTGCCGCTGGGCGCAATAAACAGGCCTGCGCCGGCCAATGCCGCATTCTTCATGAATTCCCGTCGCTGCATAGGTTTTTTCCCCTTTTCTTTTTCTCCGGGCCTGGTCTTGATCGGCTCGGAACATGCGGAGGATTTACGCAACGGGATCAGATGTCAAACAAAACAAAAAAGATTCACCCGCCCGCGCCAAGGTCTGGCGGGGCGGGTGAAAGCACGGACCGGCTCTGCGGATCAGCCGTTCAGCGTCCAGCCGTCGCGATACTTGCGGCTCAGGAGCGCGTTGGCTTCGGGGCAGTTGGTGACCTTGCCCGTGGCGCCGTCATAGGCGAGCTTCTTGCCCGCGCGGTAGGCGACGAGGCCGAGCAGCAGCTGCTCGACCATGTTGCCGCTGTACTCGAAATCGCAGGCGGTCTTCAGGCTCGGGTTCTTGCAGGCGTCGATCCACTGCTGCTGGAAGTGGCCCAGCGGCGGCAGCAGCTTGTCCTTGGCGCGCGGCTTGTAATAGCTCATGTCCGCTTCCTTGCCGTAGGGGAAGACGAGGCGGGTCTGTTGCTCCAGGTCGGCGATGATGTAGCCTTGGGAGCCCTTGAACATCGCGCCATGGCCGATCTTCTTGAGGTCAATGAACTCCTTCGGCGCGGTCGGCATCGCACCGCCTTGGTACCAGCTCACGCTGATCGGGCCGCGCCAGTCGTTCGCCGGATGCTCGAAGTGGCTCTCGCACTTGATAGGCGTGATGGCGGCGTTGAAGGGGTCGCCCTTGGCTTCCGCGCTCGTCGGCAGCTTGGTGTCCACGCAGTTCCAGAGCAGGTCCATCGTGTGGCTGCCCATGTCGCCGATCTGGCCGGCGCCGAAATCCCAGAACATGTTCCACGAAAGGCAATTTGCTCCCGGGCCCCGCGAAAAATAACCAGGGTTGTAGGCATGGGCCGGCGACGGGCCCAGCCACAGATCGTAGTGCAGATTCTGCGGCGGTGCGCCGGCGTCTGGCAGATAACCGGCGACGGTTTTTCCTTCCTTGAAGTAAACGATGCCTTTCTCTTGATCGTAGTCGCAGAGATCAGGCCGGCACTGGCGGTTGCCCCAGGCGGAGGCGGACTTCAGCTCGCCGATCGCGCCATCGAGAATCAGCTCGCGCAGACGGTTGAAATTAGCATAAGCGTGCCGCTGCATGCCGACCTGCGAGGCGAGCTTGGCCTTCTTCGACAGCCAGTTCGCGCGGACCGTGCGCGCTTCCTCGACGCTGATGGCGAGCGGCTTTTCGCAGTAGACGTGCAGGTTGCGGTTCAACGCCCAGTTGGCGATGAATGCGTGCGTATGGTCGGCCGTGCAGATGACGACGGCGTCGAGGCTGAGCGCCTTGTGGTCGTCGAGCAGCTTGCGCCAGTCATTGTAGGTCTTGGCCTGCGGGAAGCGCTTCGCGCCGAACGCGAGGTGGTCATCGTTGATGTCGCAGAGTGCGACGACGTTCTCGGTGGCGATCGAGCTGAAGTGCGCCTCGCCGCGGCCCCATGAGCCGATCAGCGCGATGTTCAGCTTGTTGTTCGATCCGTTGGCGCCGAAGGTGCCGCTGGGCGCAATAAACAGGCCTGCGCCGGCCAATGCCGCATTCTTCATGAATTCCCGTCGCTGCATGTGTTCTCCTCTTCTCGGTTTGGTTTCGAGCGTAATTTTCCTGCCGCACACCCGGCCGCGCCCCGCGCGGCGCCCGTCTGGCGACAGCGGGCAGGATTTCTTCCCGCGCGCAAGATGTCAAACAAAAAGCCCGGTGCGCCACCCAAGAACGCAGGGCGCGGCGATATATTATCGCGGCGGTGGAATTGTCCCGGCACGGCGGCGGAGAGCGCAAAACCACGGGGGTGTTTTCCATGGCGAAAACCGGTGTGGCCGCGCACTGGGCCGCCGGTCGCGCGGCCGCACCCCGGCCGGGTGCCCCGCGGGCGCTTTTGGTTTGCCTTCCCGCGGAATCGTGCTAGCGTTGCACCGCGTTTTTTTGATGGAGAGGATCTATGTTGAAAAAATTAATCTTGTCGTTCGTCGCGGTGGCCGGCCTGGCGGGCGCGGCGCGTGCGGAAGAGGCTGTGCCGGCGCGCGACCTGTTCAAGGAAGCGCCCGTCACGGTGAGCGCGGGCGGCGGCCTGGTCAAGTTCGAAGGCGACCAGGTGATGAAGGACAGCCTGTTCCTTTCGCTCAAGCTCGGCTATGACCTCTCGCCGCGGTGGACGGTGGAAGGCGGCCTGGACCTGCTGCCGTACCTGCAGGCGCGCAGTTTTGCAGACACCGACCCGCACAAGTCGAAGGAAATGAGCGGCAACGCCTGGGCGGTGCGGCCTTCGGCCGACCTGCTCCTCCACCTGCGCAACACGCAGGACGCGCGCTTCGACCCGTTCCTCTCGGCGGGCGCCGGCCTCGTCCTCAGCAGCGACGACCTCGGCGATGGCAACGTGACGCCGTTCGCGCAGGTGGGCGGCGGCCTGTTCTTCCACTTCAATGACCAGTGGGCCCTGCGCGCGGACTATCGGCTCGCGATCGCCGCCGACCGCGAGGACACCGAGCTCAACCACTACATCAGCGTTGGTGTGACGTACCGCTTCGGCGCCGAGGCGCCCGCGCATATCCTGCTGACGCAGGCCGGCGACATCGACAGCGACGGCGACGGCCTGACCGACCGTGAAGAGGCGATGCTCGGCACCGATCCGTTCAATCCCGACACCGATGGCGACGGCCTGACCGACGGCGAAGAAGTGAAGATCTACCACACCGACCCGCTCAACCCCGACACCGACGGCGATGGGCTGACCGACGGCGCCGAAGTGCACGTCTATCACACCGACCCGCTCAACCCCGACACCGATGGCGGCGGCGTCTCCGACGGTCACGAGGTCATCGAGGACGGGACGAACCCGCTCGACCCGAAAGACGATCTGATGAAGTACACGCTGCTGCTGGAGTTTGACTACGACAAGGCGCTGATCCGCTCCGGCGACCTCGACAAGCTCGAGATCATCAACAAGGTCCTCAAGCGCGACCCGGCCGCGACGGCGAAGATCGAGGGCCACGCCGACAAGCGCAAGCGCTCGACCAAGGAATATAACCAGACGCTCTCCGAGCGCCGCGCGAAGGCCGTGGTGGACTACCTGATCAACGTCTGCGGCGTCAAGGCCGGCCGCCTGTCGCAAAAGGGCTGGGGCTTCGACAAGCCCGTCGTGCCGAACACGACGGAACCGAACATGCAGAAGAACCGGCGCGTCGAGGTCTATATCAAGCCGAGCGGCACCGTGCAGCTCGACCGCACCGGCACCGACAATCCCGGCCGGCCGCCCGCGCCGGTGATGCCGCCCAAGACCGCGCCGGCCGTCAAATGAGGACGGGCCCATGCCGCTGCGCGATTACATCTGTGCCGA
>CAIXAY010000561.1 GCA_903917505.1 uncultured beta proteobacterium
CCGAAGGGCAGCGCGAACAGCACGGCGAGCGGCAGCGACCAGCGCTCGTACTGCGCGGCGAGGATCAGGAAGACCATCAGCGCGCCGAGAATCAGCGCGTAGCTCGACGCACCGCTGGCTTTCTTCTCCTGGAACGAGGCGCCGCCCCAGTCGTAGCTGAAGTCGGGCGGCAGGCTCTGGCGCGCCACTTTCTCGACTTCGGCGATCACCTGCCCGGACGAGACGCCGGGCGCGCCGTTGCCGATGATCTTCACCGACGGCAGGTTGTTGAAGCGCTCGAGCGTTTCCGGGCCGGTGCTCTGGCGGATCTGGGCGAGCGCCGAGAGCGGCACCATCTGGCCGCGCTCGGAGCGCACGTAAATGCCGCCGATGTCGCCGGGGCTGCTGCGGAAACGCGGCTCGGCCGACATCAGCACCTGCCAAGTGCGGCCGTACTTGTTGAAGTCGTTGACGTAATAGGCGCCGAGCGTCGCCCCAAGCGTATTGAACAGCGCGTCGATCGGCACACCGAGCGACTTGGCTTTTTCGCGATCGACGTCGACGTCGAGCTGCGGCACGCTGGCGCGCCACAGCGACGAGACCATGCCGATGTCCTTGTCCTGATGCAGCTTGCCGATGAACTGCTGGCTGACCTCGGCGAGTCTCTGGGCGCTGCCTTCGCCGCGGTTCTGCAGGTAGAACTCGAAACCGCCCGAGTTGCCGAGCCCGAAAATGGCCGGCGGGCCGAAAGCCAGCACCAGCGCTTCCTTGATGTGCGCGGTCTTCATGAACAGCTCGCCGACCAGCGCGCTCGCCGGCACCTGGCGCTCGTCCCAGTGCTTGAGCGTGACGAAGAAAGTCGCGGCGTTGTTCTTGAAGCTGCCGCCGATGAAATCGAAGCCGGTGAACACGATGCTGTTCGCGACGTTGGCGTTCTCGTGGATGATCGCATCGACTTCCTTGACCACCTTGTCGGTGCGTTCGAGCGACGCGCCGTCGGGCAGATAGACGGCGGAAATGTAATAGCCCTGGTCTTCGTCGGGGACCAGGCTGCCCGGCGTGATCCGCCAGAACAGCACGGCCAGCAGCACCATGCCGGTAAACAGCCCGAGGCCGAGCGCGCCGCGCCGGATCAGCCAGGCGACGCCGCCGGTGTAATGGCCGCTCAAGCCGGTGAAACCGCGGTTGAACGCGGCGAAGACGCGGTTCTGCGCCTTGTGCTCGTGCTTCAAGATGAGCACGCAGAGCGAGGGCGTCAGGGTCAGGGCGACGATGCCGGAAATGACGACGGCGATCGAGATGGTCACCGCGAACTGGCGGTAGAGCTCGCCGGTCAAGCCGCCGAGGAAGGCGATCGGCACGAACACCGCGCACAGCACCAGCACGATCGCGACGATCGGTCCGGTGACTTCGCGCATCGCCTGGATCGCCGCCGCTTTCGCCGGGATGCCTTCCTCGTGCATGATGCGCTCGACGTTCTCGAGCACGACGATGGCATCATCGACGACGATGCCGATGGCCAGCACCATGCCAAAGAGCGTCAGCGTGTTGATCGAATAGCCGAGCAGCAGCAGGCCGGCGAAAGCGCCGATCAGCGAGACCGGCACGGCCAGCGTCGGGATCAGGGTGGCGCGCCAGTTCTGCAGGAACACATAGACGACGAGGAAGACCAGCAGCATCGCTTCGCCGAGCGTGTACAGCACTTCGCGGATCGACACCTGAACGAAGTCGGTGGTGTCGTAGGGAATCGCGTAAGTAAGGCCGGCGGGGAAGCGCGTCGCCAGGTCCTTGAGCGTGTTCTTGACGACCTGCGCGGTGTCGAGCGCGTTGGCGCCGGGTTTGAGGAAGATGCCGACCAGGGTCGCCGGCTGGCCGTTGCGCCGGCCGATGAAATCGTAATCCTTGGAACCGAGTTCGACGCGCGCGACGTCTTTCAGGCGCAAGAGCGAGCCGTCGTCGCCGGCGCGCACGATGATGTTTTCGAATTCGCCGACCTCGGCGAGGCGCCCGCGCGTATTGACCGTCAGCGACATTTGCTGGCCGCTGGCGGTCGGCGGCTCGCCGATGCGGCCGACCGCATACTGCGCGTTCTGCTCGTTGATGGCGCGAATGACGTCGGCGGCCGCGACGTTCAACTGCGCCATGCGGTCGGGTTTCAACCAGATGCGCATCGAATAATCCTTGGCGCCGAAGATCTGCACGTTGGTCGTCCCCGGAATGCGCTTCAGGATGTCGAGCACGTTGAGGGTCACGTAGTTGCTCGTGTACAAATCGTCGTAGCGCCCGTCGGGCGACGTGAAGGCGAGCACCTGCAGGAAGGACGACGAGGCTTTCTCGACGGTGATGCCCTGCCGGTTGACTTCCTGCGGCAGGCGGGCTTCGGCCTGCTTGACGCGATTGGTGACGTTGATCACCGCCTGGTCGGTGTTGCTGCCGATCTCGAAGGTGATGTTGATCTCGACGCGGCCGTTCGAGGCCGAGGTCGAGTTCATGTAGAGCATGCCCTCGACGCCGTTGATCTGCGTCTCGAGCGGCGCGGCGACGGTCTTCTCGAGCACCTCGGCCGAGGCGCCCGGATAGACGGCGGCGACCTGCACCTGCGGCGGCGCGATTTCCGGATACTGGGCGATCGGCAGCGTGCGCATCGAGGCGAGGCCGGCGATGACGATGAAGATCGAAATGACGATCGCGAAGATCGGCCGGTCGATGAAGAAGCGCGCGAACATCGCTTAGCTCCCCGGCTTGCCGGCCGGCGTCGCGCCGGGCGCTGCCGCGGGAGCGCTGGCGGGCGTGGTGCTGATCTGCACCGGCGCGCCGGGCCCGAGCTTGAGCACGCCGTCGACGATCACCTGGTCGCCGGCCGCGAGGCCGCGCGTCACGACGACGTCGCCGCCGGTCCAGTCGCCGGCCTCGACCGGGTGCTCCTCGGCCTTGTTGTCCTTGCCGACGACATAGACGAACTTGCCTTTCGGACCTTCGAGGACGGCGCGCTGCGGCACCCGGAAAACGCCGGCGCGCGTCGCGCCCGAAAGCTCGACGCGAACGAACTGGCCGGCCTGCAGCACGCCGTCCGGATTCGGGACCTCGGCGCGCGCTTCGCTGGTGCCGGTGTCGCGCGAGACGCGCAGGTCGGTGAAATCGGTGTAGCCGGTCTGTCCGTACTCGCGCCCGTCGGCGAGCTTCACCGTCACCTTGAAGCGGCCGTCCGGCGGCCATTGCAGGCGCTTGTCGGCGGCTTCCTGGGCGAGCTTCAGGCGTTCGTTGTCGGCGATGCCGAATATGATCTGCATCGGATCGGACTGGGTGACCGTGGTCAGCAGGACGTCGGGGCCGGAGATCAGCGAGCCTTCCGATTTCAAGGCGCGGCTCGCGAAACCGGTGATCGGCGCTTCGACGCGCGTCCATTGCAGGTTGAGTTCGGCGTCGCGCAGGCGCGCCTTGGCGGCCATCAGGTCGGCCGCGGCGACGTCGCGGCCGGAGACGGCGTCATCGTAATCCTTGCGGCTGATCGCCTTGGCATCGACCAGCGGCGCGAGCCGCGTCGCGTCGCGCGCGGCCTGCGCGCGCTTCGCTTCGGCAGCGGCAACGTCGGCCTCGGCGCGCGCGACGGCGTTGGCGAAAGGCGCCGGGTCGATGGTGAACAGCGATTGGCCGGCGCGCACCTTGGCGCCCTCGGTATAGTTGCGCTTGATCAGGATGCCGGAGACGCGGGCGCGCACTTCCACTTCGCGCGAACCGCGGGTCTGTGCCGTGTATTCGAGCGTCAGCGGCAGCGTCTCGGGCTGTACGGCGAGCACCGCGACCGGCGCCGGGCCGCCGAACATCGCGCCGGCGCCGGCCTCGGGTTTCTTGCCGCAGGCGGTGAGCGCCAGCATGACGATAAAGGCGGCAGCAAGCGCCATGCCCGCGGCGGCGCGGCACGGGCGGCGCGCGCGAGCGGCGTTCGATGGATAGGCACGGGTCGTCATGGCGGGGCCTCCGGGGCGGATCGCCCTCGCGGAGGGCGCAGGTTTCAGCGGGCGCCGCGCATGCGGCCCTGTTCATGTAGACAGGCGCCGGAAAAAAGATTCCCCGGGCTTTTTCCGTGCCCGGCGGGTGGGGGGCGGTATACTCAGGTCGAGATTACCCACCGGAGACCTTCATGGCTGCATCCCCCGATACCGTCAGCATGGCGATGTTCTGCGATTTCGAGAACGTCGCGCTCGGCGTGCGCGATGCCAATTACGAAAAATTCGACATCAAGCCGGTGCTCGAGCGCCTGCTACTCAAGGGAAGCATCGTGCTCAAGAAAGCCTATTGCGACTGGGAGCGCTACAAGGGTTTCAAGGCGACGATGCACGAAGCCAATTTCGAGCTGATCGAAATTCCGCACGTGCGCCAGTCGGGCAAGAATTCCGCCGACATCCGCATGGTCGTCGACGCGCTCGACCTCTGTTACACCAAGTCGCACGTCAACACCTTCGTCATCGTCAGCGGCGATTCCGATTTCTCGCCGCTCGTCTCCAAGCTGCGCGAGAACGCCAAGTACGTGATCGGCGTCGGTGTCAAGCAGTCCTGCTCCGACCTCCTGATCGCCAACTGCGACGAATTCATTTTCTACGACGACCTGGTGCGCGAAAGCCAGCGCTCGGCGGCGCGCCGCGATCCGAAGACGGCGCCGCAAGCGCCCAAGCGTACGCCGGAAGAGGAGCAGCGGCGCCGCGACGAGATCGAAGCGCGCAAGAGCGGCGCCATCGAGCTGGCCGTCGCCACCTTCGACGCGCTGGTCGCCGAGCGCGGCGACAGCGGCAAGATCTGGGCGTCGATGTTGAAAGAAGCGATCAAGCGGCGCAAGCCCGATTTCAACGAAAGCAACTACGGTTTCAAGAGCTTCGGCAACCTGCTCGAGGAAGCCCAGTCGCGCGGCCTGCTCGAACTCGGGCGCGACGAGAAATCGGGCGCTTTCGTCAGCCGCAGCGCCAATCCGGCGCCGCGCAGCGAGCCGGCTGTCGTCGAAGAAAGCCCGGCGGCGCCAGCGTCGGCGCCGAAGCGGCGCGGCCGCGGCGGCAGCAAGGCCCTGGCGAAGGCCCAGGCCGAGCTGGCGCCGCCAGCGGCAGAACCGGCAGCCGAGGGCGTGCCGGAAATGGCTGCGGAAAGCGCGCCGGAAAAAAAGACGGCCTCGCGTGGCCGGCGGCCGCGCAAGCCGAAGGCCGCAGCGGACGGTGGCGCGTCGGCGGCTTAGGCCCCGGCGACCCCGGTTGATCGGAGCGCGCGCGGCAGCGTAGAATCGTCCGGCATGGCGATCCCGGATGCGCGCGCAGCATTCTTGCGGGCAAGCTGTCGATGATGTTTCGGACCAGGAATCGAACGAGGCCGATGACTTTGCAAACCGAGAACAAAGACAGGCTGGAACTTCTGCTGGACGATTTCACGGACGTTCATGGCACCGTGCTGCTCGGCATGCACAGGGAATTGCTGTCGCTCAAGGAGGACATCGACGACCGGCTCGAGGCGCGCATCAGCAAGGCGCTGGAACCGATCAATGTCGCCGATTCCGAGCTACAGGCGCAGGTCGAGGCAGCGCGGAAAGTCGTCGCCAGCCTCGACGACAAGGCGGGCCGTGCGGCCGCGACGATCGCCGCGGCCAGGGAACAACTGGGCAAGGACATCGCCTCCGCCCGGGAAAGCCTGAGTGCGGATTATCTGCGCATCAGCGAAGAGTTCTCGCGGCATAACGAAGCCTTGCTCTCGGTTCAAAACGGCATTGAGCAATTTGCCGCGAAGCAACGCGAGGCGCACGAGGAGATCACCGCCAGCCGTTCCGAATTCCAGCGCGTCCTCGCGCAAATCGGCAACCAGCGCTCCAATTTCGAGCAGGAAATTGCCAAGGCCATGGCGCGCATAGCGGCGCTGCAACAGGAACACCAGGGCAAGATGTCGGCGTCCCTCAAGGTGACCGACAAGTTGAACAGCGATAGCCGCGCCTTGCTCAGATCCTTCCGCAAGAGGATCGAAGCGCTTCAGGAGCGTGAGGCCATGTTGCAGAAGCGGCGACGCCTGGAAATCATAGTTGTCGGCCTCCTCAGCCTGGCGGCGCTCTCGGTCTGGCTATGGCAAGCGCTGCCGCACTGATCAGCCTCGCGGCGTCCTATGAGAAGCGCTTCGGGCGCGCGTCGCTCGGCACACTGCGCGAATTGGCGCGGCAATACGACGGCGCCGCGAATGCGCCCGGGTCTGCGGCCCCGGCCCCGGACGGCCGAGGCCATGACGCCGGCGCGCAGCGACTTGCAGCGCCAATTGTCGCGCATGTGCTCGCCCGGATTGCTTCGCTGAAACGCGAGCTCATGGAGATCGTTGCGCATCCTGCGGCGGAGCCGCCGGCGGACTGCGCTGAGACCGGCGCGGCACAAGCCTTGGCCGAACAAGTCGACGTCGCGTCCCGATTGCAGTGCGAGCGCGGCGAGATGCCGCTGCCGGACTGGATCAGGCGGAAGGCAAGGGCGGACATGCCGGCCATGTCGGAGCAAGCCTTGCTCCGGCACCTGCAGGATCTTGAATGGATTTGCAACCAGCCGTGCAGCGCGCTCGCCGGAGACGACCACAGTCAGCTGATGAACGAAGTCGCGGCCGCGCTGCATATCGGCTGGCTATTGCAGGAAGAATTTTCCGGCGCCGGGGCGCACACCGATACGGAGTCCCTGCTGCTCGCGAAAATGACGCCCTACGAACGCGAGCAGTATGAGGTCAGAAAAGAAAACGCCCGGCGGCGGCAGGAGTTCAGGCGCAAGAAACCCGAGATCTTCAGCCTCGACGCCGCCCGCCGACAGGCCAGGCTTGGTCCTCGCCACGCCCGGCGCACCAATTGACGGGCTGCGCCTCGATACGATGAGGTTTGGTCTCAGCCCGCTCAGGCGATGTCCTCATGCAGGCACAGATAATTTCCTTCCGTGTCCTTGAACCAGGCCGCTTTTTCCGAACCCAGCACGCACACGTGGTCAATGGTCTTGAGGCCGGGGAAGTCGTAGTCCTCGAAGACCACGCCGGTTTTCTGCAACCCCGCTACGGCCGTAGCGATGTCATCGACCTGGAAGCTGATCGCCGTATGCTCGGCTTTCGTTCCGCCGGCTTTCGGGAATAGCGCGATCACCGCGCCGCCGCCGCAGGCATAGACGAATTTGCCGTCCGGCCTCGAACCGGCCGGCCTGAGCCCGAGCTTCTTCTCGTAAAAATCCCGCGCCCGCTTCATGTCGATCACCGGCAATATCGTCGTTACTGGGGAATTCGTGAGCATGGTTTTCTCCTTGGGAAAGAAAGCGCAAGACGAATCGAGCGGCTGCGGAAGCAGCGCACCGATTCGACCGCGCCTGCTATCTCAGGTTCGCCGGGGCGCTGCCGAAGGGCCAAATTCGTCTCGAGCGATGGCCAGAACGGCGGGCGTTCTCAGGCTTCCTGCCAGCCCTTCTCCAGCAAAGGGGCGTGGGGTCGTGGCGTCAAGCTGCGATAGCCCGGCTTGCCCGACAGGATCTCCGCGCAAGAAAAAGCCAGGGCCCAGCCCTGGCTCATTTCCGGCGTGATGCGGCTCAGGACGGCAGGTAGCGCACGCGCAGGACGCCGTTGATGTCGGTCAGTTGCTTGATCACTGCCGGCGGAACGGGGCTTTCGATATCGACCAGCGTGAAGGCCAGTTCGCCGCGCGACTTGTTGACCATGTTGTGAATGTTCAGGCCGGCGCCGGCGAGCGTCGTCGAGATCTGGCCGAGCATGTTGGGCACGTTGGCGTTGGCGATCGCCAGCCGGAAGCCCGATTCGCGCGGCATGGCGATGTTCGGATAATTCACCGCGTTGAGGATGTTGCCGTTTTCGAGGTAATCGGTGACCTGGTCGGCGACCATCACCGCGCAGTTTTCCTCGGCTTCTTCGGTCGATGCCCCGAGATGCGGCAGCGCGACGAAGCGCGGGTGCTTGCGCAAGAGGCTGCTCGGGAAATCGCAGACGTAGGCCTGCAGCCGGTTGTCGTTGAGCCCGTCGAGCACGGCCTGCTCGTTGACGATGCCTTCGCGCGCGAAGTTGAGCAGGATGCAGCCCTTCTTCATGAGCTTGACGCGCTCGGCGTTGATCAGGTCCTTGGTCGCCGGCAGCATGGGCACGTGCAGGCTGACGAAGTCGGCGCGTTTCACCAGATCATCGACGCTGACCGCTTTCCTGACCTGCGAGGGCAGGCGCCAGGCGGCGTCGACGGTGATTTCCGGGTCGAAGCCGATGACGTTCATGCCGAGTTCGATCGCCGCGTCGGCGAGCATCGAGCCGATGGCGCCGAGGCCGATGATGCCGAGCGTGCTGCCGCGCAGTTCGTGGCCGACGAAATTCTTCTTGCCGGCTTCGACCTGCTTGGCCAACGACTCGTCGTCGCCCTGCAGGCCGGCGACGAAGGACAGCGCCGGAACGATATTGCGCACGCCCATCAGCATGCCGGCGATGACCAGTTCCTTGACCGCGTTGGCGTTGGCGCCGGGCGCGTTGAACACGACGACGCCACGCTCGCTCATGGCCTTGACCGGGATGTTGTTGGTTCCCGCGCCGGCCCGGCCGATGGCCAGGACGCTGGCCGGGATCGGCATCTCATGCATGACCTGCGAGCGCACCAGGATCGCGTCGGCGTCGGCGATGTCGTTGCCGACGGTGTAATTTTCGGGCAGACGGGCCAGCCCTTTTTTGGAAATGGCGTTGAGCGTCTGGATTTTTCGCGTCATGGCGATATTCTCAATGGATTGTCGGTGGGTGGTTGGCGTAGAGGCCTTTAACCACGCCGGGCACAACGGGCACAACGAATTTCTTGGAAAATAATTTCCAGCAATTTTCTTTCGTTGTGTCCCTTGTGATCGTCGTGGTTAATTTCAGTCTTTAACTGTGCTGTTTCTCGAAGTCCTTCATCAGGTCGACGAGCGCCTGCACGCCTTCGATCGGCATGGCGTTGTAGATCGATGCGCGCATGCCGCCGACCGAGCGGTGGCCCTTGAGCTGGACCATGCCGCGCGCCTTGGCGGCCTTGAGGAATTCGTCGTCGAGGCCTTCGTCGCTGAGCGTGAAGGGGATGTTCATCAGCGAACGGTTTTCCTGCGCCACCGGCGACTTGAAGAATTTCGAGGCGTCGAGCGCGTCGTAGAGCAGCTTGGCCTTCGCGCGGTTGATCTTTTCCATCGCCGCGAGGCCGCCCTTGGCTTTCAGCATCTTGAACACCAGTCCGGCGATGTAGATCGCGTAGGTCGGCGGCGTGTTGTACATCGAGTCGGCTTCGGCCTGGATCTGGTAATCGAACATCGTCGGCGTGCCCTTGACCGTCTGCCCGATGAG
>CAIXAY010000562.1 GCA_903917505.1 uncultured beta proteobacterium
GGTGCTCGAGGTGGTCGGCGAAGGCAATCTGGCGGTCGACGTGAACGGCCGCTTCGATCTGCCGACCGCCATCGCCTATGCCAAGGCGATCACGCCCTACAAGCTGTTCTGGTACGAGGAGGTGGGCGACCCGCTCGACTATGCGCTGCAGGCCGAGCTCGCCAACCATTATGACGGCCCAATGGCGACCGGCGAGAACCTGTTCTCGCACCAGGATGCCCGCAACCTCCTGCGCTACGGCGGCATGCGCAAGGACCGCGACTACCTGCAGTTCGACTGCGCACTGTCCTACGGCCTGGTCGAGTATCTGCGCACGCTCGTCGTCATGAAGGAGCTCGGCTGGTCGACCCGCCGGGTGGTGCCGCATGGCGGGCACCAGATGTCACTCAATATCGCCGCCGGCCTGCATCTCGGCGGCAACGAATCCTACCCCGACGTGTTCCAGCCGTTCGGTGGCTTCGCCGACGACGTCGCGGTCGTCGACGGCTATGTCGGCCTGCCGGACGTGCCGGGCGTCGGCTTCGAGGCCAAGTCCAAGCTGTACGCGGTGATGAAACAGCTCAGCGACTGACGGCACCAAGACAAGCGCCCCGGCCCGGGCGCTGGCCTGTGCGACCCGCGCCACCATCGCCATGGCCAAACGGGAGGGCGCCTTCGATCAGGCGCAGGCCATGGAAACGTTCAAGATCGACGCTGCCGCAGGGTGAGATTACCTGGGTAATCGCGCCTGATTCGCGACCCGGAACGTGGTGTGCCGGCAGGAGGCAGGAGGTAGTAGCATGCCCGCGCCACCTCCGGGATGATACGCAGGCCGCATCACCCCGCCGCTTAATCGGGCCCTAACCCCACGCGCCTATATTTTGGCCATGCAAACGAGCTTCGACTTTGCGCTTGCGCAAGGTGCCTCCTTCGCAGTTGCGCCATGAGGCGTTCATGAAATTCGTGGTTACAGCCCCTGGCTATAAGCAACAAGTGTAGTGCGGCGGAGCACTACCGGAGGTCGAAATGCAAGTGCGCGATGTCATGAAAAATACCACCTTCGATGAGCTCAAAGTGGGCGATAAAGCAAGCATCGAGCGAACCTGTTCGATTCAGGACATCTATTTGTTCGCCCACGTTTCGGGCAACACCAACCCGGCGCATATGCCGGTCGAGGGCAAGGAAGCCACGCTGGACATTACCGCCCCGGCGATGTGGGCCGGCTCGCTCATCTCGGCCGTCCTCGGCACGCTTTTGCCGGGCCCCGGCACGCTCTATCGCTCCCAGACCCTCAAGTTCATTACGCGCGTCTTCGTCGGCGACCATCTCAAGGCGACCGTGCGCTGCACCGAGAAACGGGAGAAGCCGCTGGCAATCTTCGAAACCCGGATCGAAAAAGCCGACGGAACCGTAGTGGCCGAAGGCATCGCCGAGATCAGCGTCCCGCTCGAGCGCAACTCGCTGGCGCGACGCGATCTCCCGACCCTGATCCTCGACGACAAGGATCAGTTTGCGCCGCTGATCGATCGCGCCCGCAGCCTCGGCCCGATGACCACCGTGGTGGTGTGCCCCGACGACCGTAATTCTCTCAGCGGCGCCATCCTGGCGGCGCGCGAGGGACTGATCACGCCGATCCTGATCGGATCGAAAGAGGCGATTTTGAAGATCGCCGGCACGATCGGCGAAGACATTTCGGCGTTCAAGCTGGTCGAAGCCGATGACCACGAGGGGGCGGCCGCGCGCGCCGTCGAGATCGTGCGCAGCGGCGAGGCCACCGCCATCATGAAGGGCAACATCCACTCCGACCAGTTGCTGGCGCAGGTGGTGAAGAAGGACGGCGGCCTGCGCGGCAGCCGGCGCATCAGCCACGTCTTCGTAATGGAC
>CAIXAY010000563.1 GCA_903917505.1 uncultured beta proteobacterium
CCGTCACACCGGCGAAAGCCGGTGTCCAGTGTCTGCGCCTCCTTCCTGGATTCCGGCTTTCGCCGGAATGACAATCCTCTGGCCTAGCCCTCGCCTACAGCATCAATAGGCGGCGGCCGGGCGCGCTAGAATGCGCTATGGCAACGCCTACTCTCTCGGTCGTCATTCCTGTCCTCAACGAAGCGGCAGGAATCGTCGCCCAGCTCGAAGCGCTGCAAGCCCTGCGCCACCAAGGCGCCGAGATCGTCCTCGTCGACGGCGGCAGCGACGACAATACGGCCGAACTGGCACGCCCCCTGGTCGATCAACTCATCGTTTCGGCACGCGGCCGCGCCGTGCAAATGAACGCGGGCGCGCGCAGCAGTGGCGGCGAGACGCTGCTCTTCCTGCATGCCGACACCCGCCTCCCCGCTTCAGCCGATGACAGCATTCGCGCCGCCATCGCCGCCGGCGCCGTTTGGGGCCGATTCGACATCCGCATAGATAACGCGCATCCGATGCTGCGCCTCGTCGCGCGCATGATGAACTGGCGTTCTCGACTGACCGGCATCGCCACCGGCGATCAGGCCATCTTCGTTCGCCGGTCGAGTTTCGAGCAAATCGGCGGTTATCCCGAGTTGCCGCTGATGGAAGACATCGCGTTGTCGAAGCGCCTCAACCGAATCGCCGCGCCGGCCTGCCTGCGCGACTGCGTCGTCACCTCGGGCAGGCGCTGGGAGAAGCACGGCGTCATGCGCACCATCCTGCTGATGTGGCGTCTGCGCAGCGCTTATTTCTTCGGTGCGGCGCCCGACAAACTCGCCGTGCGTTATGGCTATTCACCGCAAGTTAGAACCGCTGCCAACCCCCCCAGCCCCCCTTATCAGGGGGGAGTGACTGAGCGCCTTTCTCCTCCCCTGACAAGGGGAGACCGGGAGGGGTTTGGCGGCGGCAAATCTTCAATACACATCGCCATCTTCACCAAGGCGCCTCAACCCGGCGCCGTCAAACCCCGGTTGATCCCCACGCTCGGTCCCCTCGGCGCCGCACGCCTGCAACGCCGCCTGACCCTGCACGCCATGGAGGTCGCCACGCGCTTCGCGCCGAAAAAAGTGACGCTGTGGTGCGCCCCCGACGCGCAGCACCGTTTCTTTCGCGCCCTGCAGACACACTGCGGGATTCAAGTACGCAGCCAGGCCGGCGCCAATCTCGGCGCGCGCATGGCGCATGCCTTTGCCGTGCATGATGGCCCGCTGCTGCTGATCGGCAGTGACTGCCCGGCGCTGCAGGTCGAGCATCTGGAAGGCGCAGCGAACGCGCTGCGCGATGGCAACGATGCCGTCTTCATACCGGCCGAGGATGGCGGCTATGTGCTCGTCGGCTTGCGCCGCCCACAGCCACATCTCTTCGAAGACATCGCCTGGGGCGGCGCACGGGTCATGGCGCAGACACGCGAACGCTTGCTCGAGGCGAAGCTACGCTGGGCCGAGCCATTTACGTTATGGGATGTCGATCAAGCCGCCGATCTCGAACGCCTGGCGCTGCTTGATGGGTTTGCCGCGGACTTTCGACGGCACAAATGAAGGTGGCGAGCCTTACCCC